>JACRDE010000157.1 GCA_016212935.1 Desulfomonile tiedjei
CGTTCACTGGGAGCGCAGGCTTTCGGCGCGATTGATGTATGCGGTCGGGTCGATCCCGGCCATAAAGGGCGTTGAAATTGGCGCGGCCTTTGCAAACGCGCTGTCCACAGGGACTATGGTCCACGACGAAATAGTGCTGGGTTTGGACGGCAATCTTCTAAAGCGCAGAAGCAACCGTGCAGGGGGACTGGAAGGCGGAATAACAACCGGGGAACCCATATTGATACGCGCCGCAATGAAACCCATCAGCACCACGCTCAAGGGATTGGATTCGGTCGATCTCGGGTCGGGTGAAACAGCCAGGACGCTTTACGAGCGCAGCGATATTTGTGCTGTCCCCAGAGCTGCGGTTGTTGCTGAAGCAATGGTGGCTTACGTCTTGGCCGACGCGCTCATGGAAAAGCTCGGGGGGGACAGCCTGGAGGAAATGGTCCCGAGGTTCCACGCGCTCAAATCCTCTCGACTCGAAGATCTAACCATGAATAACACCCCGTGGAATTTCGGCTACGAGTAGGCAAACGATCATGGGAGGCACTCGCAACATAATCATCACAGGCTTCATGGGAACCGGAAAAACTGTCGTCGGTAAGGATCTGGCTCTGCTCCTGGGCCGCGAGTTCGTGGATACGGATGATTTGATCGAACAACGTGTCGGAATACCCATCGCAACAATTTTTGCAGACATGGGAGAACCACGCTTCCGTGAGCTCGAAAACGAAGTGTGTAGAGAATTGGCTCGGACGAGGAATCTCGTCGTATCCACCGGCGGGGGAATGCTCCTGAACACTGAGAACCGCAAACTCCTAACCTCCTCCGGAATAGTGATCCGTCTCAAATGCTCGCCTGAGAAAATTCTTGGCAGAGTCGGAAAAGCGGGGGATAGGCCCTTACTGAATTGCGCAGATCCAGCCGAACGCATAGACGCCCTGCTCATCAAGAGGGAGCCGGCTTATTCTTCCTTGCCGTTTCATGTGGACACCACATCTATCGGTGTTGTCGGGACTGTAGAAACCATTGTCAACATCCTTGGCGGTGTCGACGGGACCACAGAATTCATTTCGGTGGCATCCCCCGGTGACGGAGGCTACACCATAGCCGTGGGCCCGAATCTGCTCAACAATGTCGGGCAAATGCTGCAAGGCAGACGGCTATCATCCTGTATCGCTGTTGTGACTGACGAGATCGTCGCAGGGCTTTACCTGGAACCGCTGATGGGTTCCTTGCGGGCTGCTGGATTCAGAGTCTTTCCGTGCGTGGTCCCAGCTGGTGAGGAAAGCAAGAAACTGTCGCACGTAGAACAGCTCTATAGCCAGTTTCTCAAGCACGGTCTTGACAGGCGTGGTGGGGTCCTAGCCCTGGGAGGAGGCGTGGTCGGTGACCTTTCCGGGTTTGCAGCAGCCACGTACATGCGCGGCGTGCAGTTTGTTCAGTGCCCTACGACCCTGCTGGCGATGGTCGATTCGAGTGTGGGCGGTAAGACCGGAGTTGATCTTCCGCACGGCAAGAACCTGGTGGGCGCTTTCAAACAGCCGATTCTTGTCGTTGCTGACACGAACTGCCTGAA
Source organism: Desulfomonile tiedjei (assembly GCA_016212935.1). Taxonomy (GTDB): domain Bacteria; phylum Desulfobacterota; class Desulfomonilia; order Desulfomonilales; family Desulfomonilaceae; genus Desulfomonile; species Desulfomonile tiedjei_A. The sequence continues at coordinate 1,565 of JACRDE010000157.1, forward strand.
GAGCCTTCCACAGAAAGAGATCCGCATGGGAATGGCGGAATTGATAAAACACGCAATAATTGACGATGCCCAAATGTTCGAGAAGCTTGAGCAGTTAGGATCTCCGGACCTGGCCCCCGCGCAGATCGCTCGATCCGTCAACGTGAAAGTAAAGGCCGTTGAAAAGGACCCTTTCGAGTCAGGTCTGCGAGAAGTGCTGAACCTGGGACATACCGTCGGCCATGCTGTAGAAAAGCTGAGCGACTATTCTCTGGCACATGGCGATGCCGTGTCAATCGGGTTGGCGGCGGCGGCTCGAATTTCTCATCGTATGGGGTTTTGCGGCGAACATATTTCGCAGCGAATTGAAAAACTTCTCGGTCAAACGGGACTTCCCGTGCGTCACGACATGGAACCGGATCGCCTGGTGGAAATCATGGCTTCGGATAAGAAAACCATTGAAGGTCGTATCAGGTTCGTCCTCGTGAAAGACCTGGGCGATGTTCTGAACGGCTGTGAGGTCCCGGATCCGTTGGTCAAAGATGTGTTGAACAAAATGCGTAATTCCAAGGCGTGATACCAGTTCGCACTCAAATTGGTAAGATTGGGTTCGGGGAAGAATTTCTTTCAAGAAGGTCCTCCCCGATTCTTCCCTGTTTGAATGCGAACCGGTATCAGTGGGTGACCGGGCTAGACTTTCCTTAAGACCATTCTCGGTTTCTCGACAGCTTGTCCTCAAAGCATATCGCCCTTTATTCGGAACACGCATGCCGTTGAAATAGATACAGCAGTCCCGCCCATGGCTCGTCTTTCGATCACGTCGCCCTTGGATTTTCCCCCAATTTGAATGTAATATCGTGCAGCCTGACTTTCTTTTGGGAGGGGACCATCCATGAGCCGCTACTTGGACCTGGAACAAAATACCAGAAAAAAGGCCGAAGAAATCTACTCGATAATTGGTGGCGAAGTCCCTTCACTCTTCAACAGAAAGAAATGGAAGGGCAAAATCTTGGCGTGGTCTATGCGCGATGCGGATTTCAGAAGCCGCCTGCTGAGATTCCTGGATGTGATGCCCTCTGTCAAAACCGATTCAGCGTTGCTTAAGATCTTCGGAGAATACTTTTCTGATGTGAATAATCCGCCGGCAGATTTGAGCAGAGTAGTCGGACGTCTGGCTCAGATGCACACCGGGGGTCAAAAAGCAGCCAGAATACTCAAGGCGGGACTGATGTCCCTTGCCCGTCAATTCATAGCGGGCAAAGATTCACGAGACGCTCTCGACACATTGCAGAAATGCCGTAGCGAAGGACTTGCCGTTAGCCTGGATATAGCTGGCGAAGAAGTTCTGAGCGATTACGAAGCAACCCAATACGCAACAAAGTACAAAGACCTGATTCAGACTCTGGCACCGGTTGTCAACGACTGGTCCGAAATTCCTCTATTGGACGCTGACAATCTCGGGCCAATTCCGCGCCTGGACGTTTCCCTGAAGGTGACGTCTTTTTATTCACACTTGGACCCGGTCGACTGGGAAGGCTCAATCGAAATCACGAGAAAGAACCTGGCCGAAGTATTCCGCTCTGCAAAACAAGCAGGGGCTTCGGTGACCGTGGACATGGAGCACTATTATCTGAAGGATCTGACACTGGAGATTTTCAAGCAGACGGCTTCCGATCACCCGGATTTCCAATTTCCGGGAATAGTGATCCAGACTTATCTGAAAGATACTGAAAAGGACCTTCTCAGCCTTGTCGAGTGGGCTCGAAAGCACAAACGCCGGCCCACCATCCGACTTGTAAAAGGCGCTTACTGGGATTACGAGACCGTGGTTAACCCCAGAAAAGGCTGGCCTGTGCCCGTGTTCGTGGAAAAAGAAGAAACTGACCTAAAATACGAGGCACTTACCAAGATTCTTTTGGAAAACTCGGAACATCTCCGCCCCGCTCTTGCGACCCACAATGTGAGAAGCCTGAGCCATGCGATTGCAGTTGCCGAGTCCCTAGAGTTGCCCAAGAACGCTGTCGAGTTTCAGATGATCCGCGGAATGGCTGAGCCCGTGCGAAAAGCTATGCAGAAACTGGGATTCAGAATCAGGGAGTACACGCCGGTGGGAGAGATAGTACCGGGAATGGCATACCTCATCAGGCGCCTCCTTGAGAACACGTTTCCAGAATCCTTTCTTAAGCGATCCTTTTATGACCGAGTGAGAATTGAAGATCTCACAAAGGGGCCGGAGGTAGACGAGAGCTTCGGGGCAGGGCCACTCGTTGGGGAACCGTTTCGCAACGAACCTGTTACCGACTTTTCCAAGTCTGAAAATAGATCACGGATGAAAGAGGCCCTGAGCAAATGCAAGAACGATTTTGACCGCAAGTATCCTTTGCTGCTAGGCGAAGAACAAATCTTCACAGAACAGCTCACTCATTCTTTGAATCCCGCTCGACCGGAAGAAACAGTGGGCCGAGTCTCTGCCGCTGACAAAAATCACGCGAAAGAGGCAGTTCAAAGGGCCAAACAAGCGTTGAATATGTGGAGAAGAACTGATCCGAAAGAACGGGCTGAGTACCTTTCCAGGGCCGCGCAGGTAATGCGTAGGAGGCGGTTCAGGCTCATGGCCCTTGAAGTGTACGAGGTGGGAAAGACCTGGAAAGACGCGGACGGCGACATTGCGGAAGCCATAGATTGCCTCGAGTACTATGGCCGGGAGATGAAGAGGATCGGAGTACGGAGAGTCCTCGGGGATTATCCTGGCGAAAAGAACCTCTACCTTTACGAACCCCGTGGAGTCGGGGTAGCAATTACTCCGTGGAATTTCCCAATTGCCATACCAACTGGCATGGTCTCCGCTGCTGTGGTGACAGGGAATGCGGTTGTTTTCAAACCTTCGGGTCTAAGCCCTGTCTGCGGCTGGGAATTGGTCGATATTTTCAGGGTAGCGGGATTGCCTCCAGGAATCCTGCAGTTCTTGCCGGGTCCTGGCGGAGAAATCGGCGAGTACCTGGTGTCTCATCCGGAAATTGATTTCATCGCATTCACCGGGTCCAGGGATGTGGGGTTGAAAATAGTACGGCTGGCTGCCGAGACCCGACCAGGCCAGAGAAACGTCAAAAGGGTTGTTGCAGAAATGGGTGGCAAGAACGCTGTAATAGTAGACGAAACTGCGGATCTCGATGAAGCCGTGCGCGGAGTGGTGGAATCTGCAATGGATTTTCAAGGGCAGAAGTGCTCCGCAGGTTCCAGGGCGATCGTAGTGGAGACGATATTTGAAGAATTCAGTAGCAGACTGAAACAGGCAATGGAAAGTCTTCGTATAGGCCCAACCGAAGAGCCTCGAAATCTCTTTGGCCCTATGGTGGATGAGGCGGCAGCCAAGAAGACCCTCAAATACATTGCAATTGGTTTGGAACAGGGCTCTCCGCTTCTCGTCAAGGAAGTGGATGCGGGCGGCTTTTTTGTGGGTCCCGCGTTGATTACGGATGTTGACCCGGATTCCACCATTTCCCGTGATGAGATTTTTGGCCCTGTGCTGATCTTGATCAAAGCACGTGATCTGGAAGAAGCGATCAGCTTGGCAAACAATTCCGATTACGCTCTGACAGGCGGAGTTTTCTCGCGCAGCCCCGAAAACATCGAGAAGGTCAAGAATGAATTCAATGTCGGGAATCTGTACATAAACCGCAAAATCACCGGTGCCCTTGTAGGTCGACAACCTTTCGGCGGGTTTCGCATGTCAGGTGTGGGAGCAAAGTCTGGGGGGCCGGATTATTTGCTCCAGTTTATGAGGGCCCGGAGTATTA
>JACRDE010000152.1 GCA_016212935.1 Desulfomonile tiedjei
GGTCCTTGATTTCAGGTTCGGATACTATTTCTGTCAGAGGAACCCCGGTTCTGTTCAGATCAACATGGGAGATAGGTTTTCTTTCGTCGTGAATTAGTTTTCCAGCGTCCTCTTCCATATGGATTCTGGTGATTCCGATACGCCTGATCTCTCCACCGGTTTCCACATCCAGCCAGCCATGTTCCGCGACCGGCAATTCATACTGGGAAATCTGGTAATTCTTAGGAAGATCAGGGTAGTAATAGTTCTTTCGGGCAAATCTGCTGATTTCGTTTATCCTGCAGTTGCAGGCAATGGCCATTTTCACTGTGAATTCCAGGGCCTTGCGGTTCAGAACCGGTAGCACACCGGGCATTCCCTGACAAATGGGGCATGTGTTCGTGTTAGGCTCATTGCCGAAGCGAGTGGTGCAAGAGCAGAAGGCCTTTGACGCTGTTAACAGTTGAGCGTGAACTTCCAGTCCTATTACGGCTTCGTATTCCATGGTGATTGCATCCTATAGAGGAGGTCTCTTCAGGTGATGATCGGTCGCTCTTTGGAACGCCGCGGACAATTGGATCAATACGGCCTCCTGGAAATGCGGAGCGATCAACTGAATTCCGACGGGCAAGCCGTCCTTGGAAAATCCGCCGGGAACGGCCATTCCCGGCAAGCCGGCCATATTGACGGGAATTGTAAAAACATCCGTTAGATACATCTGAATCGGGTCGTCGATCTTCTCTCCGATCCTGAACGGAGGTGAAGGCGCAGTGGGGCAGAGTATTGCGTCACAGCTTTCAAAGGCCTTGCGAAAGTCCCGCGTGATGAGGGTCCGCACTTTAGCGGCCTTGAGGTAATAGGCATCGTAATACCCCGATGACAGGGCATACGTGCCGAGCATGATGCGTCGTTTAACCTCAGGGCCGAAGCCTTCAGCGCGGGTCTTGCAGTACATGTCGATCATGCCCGAGTATTCCTCGGCCCTGTGGCCGTATTTCACGCCGTCGTACCTGGCCAGATTGGATGAGGCCTCACTGGGAGCGATAATGTAGTATGCCGCAATTCCATAATCGAGGTGCGGCAGAGAGAGTTCCACAAATTTTACTCCGAGTGCCTCGAACACGCGACGTGCGTCCGCTATTGCCCCTGCAACGTCCTCGTTTTCAAGTTTGCTGAAAAACTCCGTGGGAAGCCCCAGAGTCATTCCCTTGACCGGCCTATCCAGGAAGTCTGTAAAATCCGGATGTTCTCTCGGCACGGACGTCGAGTCACGTGGATCGTGTCCGCAAATCAGATTTAGCATCAACGCGACATCTTGAGCGTCTTTAGCCATAGGGCCTATCTGGTCGAGACTGGAAGCGTAAGCGACCAAACCGTAACGAGATACGGCCCCGTACGTTGGTTTGATTCCGCTGACAGAGCAGAAGGCGGCGGGAAGTCTGATTGATCCCCCCGTGTCCGAGCCAAGGCTTACAATTGCTTCCCCTGCTGCTACGGCAGCAGCGGAGCCTCCGCTGGAGCCTCCCGGAATCAGTTCCGTATTCCATGGATTTCGTGTTGTGCCCCAGTAAGAGGTCTCGGTGGAGGAGCCCATGGCGAATTCATCCATATTGGCACTCCCCAGAATCACCATGCCCTCGTCCTTAAGGAGCCGAACAACCGTTGCGTCGTAAGGCGGCTTGAAATTGCCCAGAATCCTGGAACCGCAGGTTGTCCTTTTTCCAGTGACGCACATGTTGTCTTTGACGGCAATTGGAATTCCGGTAAGAGGGCGGCCCTTGCCGGCTCCAAGGATTTTGTCGGCCTCTTTGGCCATATCCACGGCGGACTCAGGGTCAAGAGTCACGTACGAACGGACTTTGCCTTCAATCGCTTCTATTCGTTCAAGCACGGACTGTGTTATTTCGACTGAAGTCGCCTCTTTCGCCCTCAGAATCCGGGCCAGTTCAGCAGCGGTCATTTCATAGAAATTTGCCACTTTTTATTCCTCTTGACAATGAAAGAGCGATGATTTGAAATGTTCGCCCCGGAGCAGCATGAGGCCAATCCAAGATTGGCTGAAACATCTTCGTTGCCTGCCAGCGTTTTGGCCGGCGGACGATATGGCGAGGTGGGCTAGCATGCCTTATTCGATGACTTTCGGAACCCTGAAGGACGTGCCTACTCTAGCGGGGGCATTGGCAAGAGCATCCTCTATGGGCAGAGAATCCTTCACCTCATCCTCCCGTAGCGGGGTATACAGTTCCACCGGACCCGCCATGGGCTCAACGTCGTCGGTGGACACTTCCGCGAGCATGTCCATGTACTTCAGAATGTCGTCCAATTGAGCCTGGTACTTTTGTTTTTCTTCACGCGTCAGGTCGAGACGTCCGAGAAGAGCAACGTAATCCACCTGTTCCGAAGTAATTTTCATAATGTCCTTCTCTCGCAAGGGGGAGGATTTCAAGCCCTCGATCTAATTGAGCATTCAACAATACCCCCGAGGCATTTGCGTGTCAAGGCTGACATAACGAAAATCCACCCTCTGCTTTGACTCTAGCGTAGGTCTCGGGTACATTAGGTTGTGCCGGCCACTATTCGATGTGAGGGCAGGGAGGGAAAATGGTAACTAAAGATCGCGTCCGACCGCTCGCACGAATACTCATCGTAAAAGATGGGGTGACGCGCGGCCAGAACCTGGCGGCGACCATCCGGGATCTTGGTTACGAGATCGTTGGTGTAGCTAATTCGAGTGAAGAAGCACTAAATAAAGCCGAAGTCTGCAAACCTGATCTTGTCATAGTTGACATCATGCTGAAAGATCGGGGCTTGTTCAACGGTTCCCGCCAGATTGAGTCACTCTTGGATCTTCCTGTGATTTTTGTCGAATCTGCCCGGATAGAAGATTTGAATCCGAACAACCTGATCAAGCGGGAATGGCGCATCGTTGGCGTGCCTTCTGAACTCAAGGAATTACAGAGCGCCATTGAGTCCTCCTTGGGCAAAGGCCGCCCTAGGGCACGACTTGAGGACTCGGAGAACGCATTTAGGCTTGCCTTTGAAAACGCCGCAGATGCCATTTTGTGGGCTGACGTTGAGACCGGCCTTATTGTGAGGTGCAACAGGGCGGCGGAAATCCTGTTAGAGAAGCCCAGAGATCGAATCATCGGATCACATCATCTCACACTGCACTCTGGCGAAATGTGGGATTATTACCGACATGGTTTTAAGAACCACTCGACAACCGACACGCCTTACCAGCTTGAGGCTGAATTACTGACCGATTCGGGAAAAACAGTCTTTGTAAATATTAGAGCCTCGGTGACTGAGATTGGCGGCCGTCGAATTATGCAAGGCATTTTCAGGGATACGACGCAACGCAGAATCAACGAGGAAGTTATTCGGTGGCAACGAGACATCAGTCAGGCCCTGTGCTCAATTTCGGATCTTAAGAAGGCCCTGGAACTGTGTATGGACACAGCGCTTCAGGTTTCCGGTATGGATGCAGCGGAATTCTATCTTTTTAATGGCGATTCGGGGTTCGAGCTAGTCGCTCATGTTGGTTTTTCCGGTCAGTTTATCAGGGACGTCTCAAAAGTAGCTCTCGATCCGGATGCCACGAAGACGCTGGCGACGGGGCAGTCCGTATACTGTTGCGGCAGTTCAGAGTTGTTTAATTCCGGGGACAATTCTGCAATTCAGAATCAGGGCTTTCAGGCAACAGCAGTCATTCCTGTGTTGCACGAGGGCAATCTTATTGGAACACTCAATCTGGGATCGTGGAAGTTTGACGAGGTTCCAATTCAGACAAGATACGCTATAGAGACCATAGCCGCTCAGGTAGGCAGCGCCATAGCCAGGATCAAGGCGGAGCAAGCCTTCAAGGAATCGGAAGATAAATACAGACTGGTAGTAGAGAACGCCGCTGAAGCAATATTGGTGGTTCAGAATGGGCTCATAAAGTTTGTAAATCGCAGATGTGTAGAGATCTCAGGGTACTCTGAACAAGAATTGCTCTCCATGGGGCTCGCTGAACTCATGCATCCGGACGACCTGGAAATGATGACGCAACTCCATCTTGAGAGAATGCAGGGCGACAATTCTCCGCACAACCTTACTTTCAGACTCGTGGACAGATCCGGGAACTTGAAATGGATGGAGAGTCTCTCGGTCATGGTCTCCTGGTGTGGGGGCAGGGCTGCCCTGGGGATGGTAATAGACATAACCGATCGCAAGAAAGCTGAAGAAGCGCTACGTGAATCCGAAGAAAAATATCGAAGAATTCTGGAAACCATCGCTGATGGTTATTACGAAGTGGATCCGGACGGAACGCTTACACTAATCAACGATTCGCTTTGCGAGATGCTGAGTTACTCAAGGGAAGAACTCCAGGGAATGAATTTTCGCCGACTCGTCGATACGGAGGCCGTTGAACGGATTTATGTAGCATTTAATGAGGTTTTCAAGACAGCTCGGCCGAATCCGGCGTTCATGTACAAGGTCTACAGGAAGGATGGGGAACAACTCGACGTTTCCGTCTCAATCTCTTTGATCAGGGATCGGATGGGACACCGCCGCGGCTTTCGAGGAATCTTTCGAGATGTCTCCGACCGAAAGCGAGCCGAAGAACGGTTGGTAGAATCGCTCAAGGAAAAGGATGTATTGCTGCGTGAAGTGCATCATCGGGTAAAGAACAATCTAGCGATTGTCAATAGCCTCCTTGGAATCCAGGCGAGATACGCAAGAGACGACTTTCATCAAGAAATGTTTCGTGAAGCCCAGGATCGGATAAGGGCCATGGCAATGGCCCACGAGAAACTCTACCGGTCGGAGAACCTGGATCGCGTGAGAATAGGGCAATACGTAGGGGTCCTGGTGGATCATCTCGTTACCGCAGCGGGACGCATTGGCAACCGAATTGAGCTGAATAAGGATGTAGGGGACCTGGCTTTCGGACTCGAAACGGCCGGACCTATGGGATTCATCTTAACGGAACTTGTGTCGAATTGCGTAAAGCATGCCTTTCCCAAAGGTGGAGGAGGTCGGATAGATATACGTCTCCGCCGAATAGATGGGGAAGTTGTCGAGCTTCTGGTCAGTGACAATGGAATCGGTCTCCCGGCCGACATCAGTTTTTCGAGCCCCAAGTCGCTGGGCTTGAATCTGGTTAGAATCTTCGCTCGACAGCTTGGGGCAAAGCTCGAAATCATTCGGGATCGTGGAACGGAGATCAAGTTAACCTTTGCGGCACGCAGCTAGTGCCGTCGGAGTGTCACAGGAAAGAGTCTTGCTTTCTCCCCAGTCGCGGAATCCGATACCCCAATTCTGCATCTCATATGTTAGACAAGGGTGGTTTGTAAAACGGATTAGCGAGGGACGAAAATGGAATACAGCGAATTTGAAGAGCTTGGATATACCGAAACAGAGGAAAGCGAACAGGAAGGCGAAGTATGCCAGACTTACTATCCGGGCATGCTTTCCCTCATGATGGACGACGTGACCGAAGCGAGAGAGAGGGAGTTCGAGGAACAGCTTTTCTGTGGCTGCTGAGGAAGTGCTGCAGCGACTGTAACGTCCAATTGCGGCGAGCACACCCCTGCAGACTGGAGGATGGCTCGCCGAAAACATCTTGCTATTGTTTTGCAGCCGTACTGATATTATCTGAAGAAACTTTGAGTTGTAGTGACGGCATCAGCTGATTATACTTGGGACTATGATATTAGGGCATTTCGCGCTGGCAAGCCTTGCCAAACAGAGTTGTTTTCACAAGGATAATTGGATCCTTCTTGTTGTCGCGTCCATCATGCCGGATCTCATGGACAAACCTGCCAATATATTCCTTGGATTACCGGGACGAGGTGTGGGGCATTCTCTGATCGTACTCGTGGCAGTGGCTGTGTTTGCTTGGCTTTTATGTTCGAGGCTGAAGATCAATACCGACTTCCTCTTCCCTGGGGTGGTAATGTGGCTGAGTCATCTCGCAGGCGATTTCGTGAAACCAGAGGTCTTTTTTTGGCCTTTCCTCGGTCAGTTGGAGCCAAGTCCGCGTTTTGATTTCTGGCAAAAGCTGTATCAATTCTATATTGCTCGCGTCTATCCAGAGCAGTTTTGGCTTGAGGCGTTTTGTGTAGCTGCTGCATTGAGCCTGTGGGCCTTCAGGTCGGGCATACCCAGGTTGGTTGTTGCAAGTCTGGCACGGCAGGAAGCAAATAGAAACCGAGGAATCTGGAAACCGCGCGGCTGAATCGTCCAGTTCTCAGTGTGGGCACTCGCTGAAGTGAGCGCGAGTAGGTCAGAGCGGCGATCAGGATTCGCGTCCGAAGAAACTGGCCGTGAGTACCGCGAGAAATCGTGCGGCCAGCGTTCTGTCGAGCAATTGATCTCTCGTGATCAGGGACACTCATTTCGGCAGAACCGGATGAATTGTGGCCGCTGGAACCGCCATGGGCTTAACACCCTGAATCTGTTCACTGTGAGCCTTGTAAGTAATTGACAGTTCACCGGCCACATTGGGGGGAACAGACAAGATTACAATGACCGGTCGGTCCGGTGCCTGACCACCTGCAAAGGCCGCATTCCCACTGCCGGCAGCCGCTGGCTTTAGAGCGATGCAAACTTCGAAACCATTGGTTTCTGCGTCGATCCCGCTGTACAACGCGCCAACTGATTTCGGTTTTTCCAAACGAGCTAGAACTCCCCCTAGACCAGCATCACTCGCACCGGATCCAGCGTCCGTAGCGAACCGAGCTGTCAGGTCGGAAAGCTCCACGAATTGAGAGATGTCCTGGCCGGGAGCAAATCTCAAGTTGGCTGCGCTGTCATACTGCTGTCTCTCCGGTGCAACAGCGAGGCACAGAAGCGGTACCAGTGCACAGCACAGCATTACAAGCCTGGCGATCATAGATGTCTCCAAATCCGGATGGAATCGCTCCCATCATGAAACGAGATTGTCGATGCGTTCTTCAACTGACATTATAGGCCCCTTGAATGCTCGATCCTGTGCCCGAGTTCCAGTAAAAGGTCTCGAATGCCTGCTCAGTAGTGCTGTTACCTTGTGGGGCCGGGTGCAAAACCGGGAACGCAATGTCGCCAATGAATGAAGAAGGCCTAATGGAACATTTCGTGATTTGTATCAATTCCCTGGGCGATACTGCGTGGAAACTGCTCCCCCCGCGCTAAAGGTA
>JACRDE010000162.1 GCA_016212935.1 Desulfomonile tiedjei
CGCAGACAAATGCTAGAAATTCTTGGGATGGGGTTCGGGGAAACACTTCTTACAAGAAGGGTTTCCCCGATTTCACTTCTTTGATTGAGGGTTAGTATAATAGCTGTTCGCCGTCAGACGAGAAAGAACTTGGAGCGACCGTCTTGTAAGGAGTTCCTCTCAGAACCCCACCTGAACAACTTCTTGCATTCGCCGGAATCCTCTTCTCTCTGCGATAAGTTAGGACTTCGGCCAGTGTAAGAATTTCTAGGAACGGGTCTGGGGGGAACTTTCTTTACAGAACCAGTCTCCTCCAATCTTGCCGATCTGAATGCAAATTTGCATGAGCCTATTCCTTGTTGATGGGCGGTCCGTCCACTACCACGGTCTTCACATTTGAGACACGCCCCGTGGGTTTGTGAACCAGGCGCAACTGATAGATGCCCCGCTCAAGCTTGAGGGTCCCCGAATAAGCGCCCTTCTCGTTGGTAGTCACTTCTCCGAAGTCTTCCCAGGGGCTCCGGGAAGTTTGGATAGTGAGAGTGGCGTTGGGCAAATCAACGAATCCGCCGCTTAGAAAAAGCGTGTCTTCGCTCGTATCGGCCATGAGCGTGTAGCGGGTTTCGTTTTTGTCAGCCGGAAGATCGTATTTTCTAAATACCCGATCGTGAAGGGAATCGCGCAGTTTCCGGGCATAGCGCGTCGAGGAAGTTTTGTACGGAGCAGAAAACGGGTTGCCACCGTTGAAAAGCTCTGCCCAGTCAAACGTCAGGCTGATTTTGCCTTCTACCTTGTAGTTCTCTCCAAACCGGCTGTCTCGACCATGCTCGAACGTGGCATTGAACATGCCGTCTCGTGTCTTCAGCGTCAGTCCAGCCTTGTATCCGTTCGTATCCGTACGTTCACCCTTGTAGGAATTTGCCTGTCCCTCTAGCCTTATGTCCAGGTAGTCCACCATCGCGGGCAGAAGAAAACTCACTTTCGCGTCCGCGCCGGTGGGAAGGGCTTCTCTGATCATCATGTCCCGATTTGGGCCGAGGCTGATCCTTTCGTTAATTGGCAAATACAGATTCGCCGAGAAAGTCAGATCTGAATGACGCCCCGGTAAGGCCGATAATTCAAAGCCGACTCCAGCCTGCTTGAGAGCATCCTCTTGAGAGAATCTGGGTCTCACCCAGTCGTGGAAAGCATGGAACCCGACCATCAGATCAGAAGTCAGAATCTGACGGAATCCCAATCCGAAGGAGAAGCATTCGTTCGTCCGGTCAAGATTCAGCCGAGGTTGAAAAAAAATGGTTTTGTCGGGCCAGGCCTTCAAAGGAAAGAGGTAATCCACCTTCATGGTGGGGATTTTTTTCCAACGATCGTAGCCGGCAGAAAACCCGACATTGCGATTGAGCGGCTCAGGCAACACCTTCTTCAGCCCCAGTTTTACGCTCTGTTCTATGTATAAATCGGGGAATTCCGATTCAAGGGGTTTCAGAGGACTCGGTGCGATCTTGCCTGGATGTCTTTTGAGATTATGATTTTGGATTTCATGTTCCGGAAAGGAAACCGGTGCCCCTAGGGCAACTGAGGTCTGTTGCGCGGAGAAAAGAGCAGTGGCTATGATTACTATAATTTTGACCAATAAAACCTTGGCATTAGTTCTCATATCTAGAACCTGAAATACCATTTAACATTATAACTATAATTTTTTTGGATTACTGTCAAGTAGATTAAAAAACACCGCCGCATCGAGCAAATGTCGCTGCCTTTCATGCTTTACGACTTGACAGAAGCATAGAACACGGTTTAACCAGAAATCCTGCTTTTCGGTTTGAGTACCAAGCCACCGGCAAGCCCCTGCCTGGAGAGAAACTCTCGGAATCAGGCAGACCTTATTTCATCCATGGAAGAGATTCATGAACGAAAAAAGAACCGGCTTTGTGAATCAAATGATTTCTCCGCACATTCTCGCCATCCCCCCGTACGTCGCGGGCAAGCCCATTGCCGAGCTTACCCGTGAATTGGGGATTTCCGACGCCATCAAAATGGCGTCCAATGAGAACCCTCTCGGCCCCCCGCCTTTGGCGATGAAGGCAGTTGAAGATCAGTTGCGAGCTGCTCATGTGTATCCTGAGTCTTCAGGCCCAGACCTTCGTGAGGCCATAGCAGCGCGCTTTGGCTTGCCTCCGGACCACGTGATTCTTGGAAACGGGTCGGACGAAATAATGGAGATGTCTGCACATCTGCTCATGAAGCCAGGTGACGAAGCGATCATGGGAGAGAACGCATTTTCGATGTATCGGATTTGTGTTGAGGCTTTTGCAGGGAAGCCGGTTCGAGTCCCGCTCAAGAATTACAGATATGATTTGACGGCTATGGCTAAGGCGGTCTCAGACAGAACCAGGCTGATTTTCATAGCGATTCCCAACAGCCCGACAGGCACCATTGTTCCCAAAGGAGAATTTGAGGCTTTCGTCAGGGATCTTCCGCAGGACAGGCTCCTGCTC
>JACRDE010000163.1 GCA_016212935.1 Desulfomonile tiedjei
CTTTGCGAGCCATGGCAACCTCCTTTTGGATTTCTTATTTCTTATCTTTGAGGATGCCATGGTTTTCTTTTCAAGGGTATTTTCATGTTCCGTTGTGAACGACTCTTCATGATAGTTCGCCGGGGTGACGGCATGCGCTCGCCTGATTCGCCTTGCATGAATAGTTGGGAGAGGCTCTCCCCCTCAAGATCGAATGGTTACCGTGCCCACCAACTTTCCCCTTGACTTATTGTTTCATTTGTCACATTGTTTCCAACAATCGATGGAAAACTAAGATGGAAAACTTCGATGGCAACTCCCCTTGAAAAAGCGCGCAAGGATCCTGACTCCATGAAAGCCAGGATACTTCATAAAGCACGACTCATCTTCGGTCAATACGGTTTTCACGGCGCAACCACCAGAATGATCGCAGAAGAAGTCGGCATTGACATCTCCACTCTCTATTATCACTGGGGTGAAAAGAGCGACCTTTATGAGGCCGTAATCCTGGACATTAACGAGGATCTCAGGACCAGGCTCCTGGAGGTTGAAGACATCATTCACGGGATGCCTATTGAGAAACGACTGTCTATATCCCTTGACCTCATGACCGAATATCTCTTCGACCACGCCGAGGTTTCCAACCTGATACTATTCCGATATTTCGCCAAGACCCGTGACGAATCCGCTCTCGACTTCCATGTGCCGGAAGTAGTAACGGACATTGCGCGTTCGCTAGGTCTTGCCAAAGACAGGAAGAGCATCACCAACGAAATCAGGATGCAGGTTTTGGGCCTTATGAACGCCATTCACAACTTCGTGTCAGGTGAAAATTTCTTCAGGTCCATGCTCAAAATTCCTCGGGAAGAATACATTGCTTTGGCAAAAGAAACGATCCAGTTCCTCCTTTTGCCGGCATTCGCGGGGACACGCCCTAACGGCGGCCGAATTGAAGAGCGAAACTCCGCTAAAAGCGTCGAAAAGAATTCGAAAGCATAAGGCCCGGTCGGGTGAACATTCGTTTCAACAGTTTACTGGAGCGCTGGCAGGAATTGCCAAATTCTTGTCTTTTTTGCGGAAATGGTGCCGTCACCACGTAATTGACCCAGGGTCCAGAATCTGGATTCCTGCCTCCGCAGGAATGACGGGGAAACGGAAATCGTTTTTGGCAACTGCTGCAGTTTTGTAAGCCATTGCAGATCAATTTTCAGGAGGGGATGCCATTCTTCTTCTCCCAATTCACAGCTCGGTTCTATTGAACAGGGATCTATCCGCGGGCTATTCCGGGAAGTCCTTCTCGCACTTTTTTGCTTTCAAACGAGGAAGAATCGGCGAGGACCTTCTTGTGAGAAGTCTTGCCCAATCTTGCCGATTTGAAAGCAAATTCGCATTGCCCTTTCATGAAGGGATTTTCTGAGTATTCTTCCACCAACTTCAACCCTAATGGAGGATCTTCATGGCCATGGACCTTGATAGCATCGGTAAGAAGATCGGTCCTATCACGCGTGAATATGACTGGAAGGACGTAGTGCTTTACGCCCTGGGGGTTGGCGCGGGATTCGACGATCTTGAATACTGCTACGAAAACAGACTCAAAGTAATTCCCAGCTTTTCCATCGGCGCGGTATTCGAGTTTCTCGCTGAAGCGGGGCTCAGATCCGGCGCCAACTTGGCCGGGATTCTCCATGGCGAGCAGGACATCATCTTTCATAGTCCGATACCAGTGAAAGGCAAACTCATCACAGAGGGAGAAATAACTGGAATTTATGACAAGGGTGCCCAAAAGGGCGCGCTGGTAGTGGCCGAAGCGGACACGTACAATTCCGATGGGCAGAAGCTTTTCACCAATATATTCACTCTATTCTGCCGCCGCGACGGTGGATTCGGTGGGCCTGATGCACCGCAGGAAACCCTTGAATTCCCCGAGCGGTCCCCTGACTTCGAACAGGAAGACATTCCTTCACCCCATCAGCCACTGCTTTATCGACTGTCCGGCGACATATTTGCGCTCCATGTGGATCCGCAGTTCGCACAAGCCAGCGGCTTTGAAAAGCCCATTATGCACGGTCTGTGCACGCACGGATATGCATGTCGCGCAGTAGTGAAGCATCTCTTCCCTGGCGAACCCGAGCGCATCAAGAGATTCAGAAACAGGTTCTCCCGCACAATTTACCCCGGTGTGCCAATAAAGACTCAGATTTGGAAACTGGGTGAAGGGCACGCGGTTTTCCGAACTCTGAACGCAGAAACCGGCGAAGTCGTCATAGATAGGGGCATAGTGGAGTGGTTAACCGCTGAAGAGATGGAAAAACGAGCCCAAAGGCAGGGCATTAGGTTTGACGACCGGGTAGCGATTGTCACTGGCGCAGGCCATGGTTTAGGCAGGATGTACGCTCTGGAACTTGCACGCCGTGGAGCCAAAGTGGTGGTCAATGATCTGGGTGGTGCCAGAGACGGCTCAGGACGCGGTTCAGAGGGACCTGCAGACAAGGTGATTGAAGAAATAAGGGCCCTCGGCGGCGAAGCGGTCGCAAGCTATGATTCGGTTTCCACGCCTGAAGGCGGCGCGGCAATCGTCAGCAAGGCAATGGAAGCCTTCGGTCGCGTGGACATAGTCATAAACAACGCGGGGATCCTGAGAGACAAATCACTGGTAAAAATGGATCCGGCAGAGTGGCATGCGGTAAGGGCCGTACATCTTGACGGGGCTTACAACGTCACCAGACCGGCTTTCGTCAAGATGAGGGAAAACGGCTATGGACGGATAATAGTCACTACATCGGCCGCGGGTCTACACGGAAATTTCGGCCAGACCAATTACTCCGCGGCAAAAATGGGGCTGCTGGGCTTCATGAACACGGTTAAGCTGGAGGGCGAAAAGCACGACATCAAGATCAACGCGGTAGCCCCAATAGCCACTACGAGACTCTCCGAAGACGTGCTTCCTCCGGATCTTGCCGAAAAGCTCAAACCGGAATTTGTAACCCCCATCGTCATGTTCCTGTGCTCGGATCAGTGCCCGGTCACAGGAGCGGTGTACAACGCTGGTATGGGCTATTACAGCCGCTCAGCGATAGTCACCGGGCCAGGAAAGGTGTTGAGCGACGGCTCCACCATGCCCGCTCCTGAAGAAATAGCCGCAAATATCAAGGCCATTGCATCGCTTGAAGGGGCAGCGGAATGCTACA
>JACRDE010000155.1 GCA_016212935.1 Desulfomonile tiedjei
AACGAAGCCTTTCCTATGAAAAGGCTGGAAGTGGTGACCAGATGATTTGTCTGAATGAGTGAAATCCAGAGCGACTTGCCGCCAGAATAGCTTCTCTTGGCTTCTCCATAGCGCCAGGCCAGATAGCCGTCAGAAGGCACCGGTTTGCCGTCTTCATAGATGTAACGAACCCTGGAAGCGCTTGCTTCCAGATGTGGATTGCTTGCATGGAGTTCGAGATGCATTTCGAGCTTTCTTGGGTGAAAGCGATCATCGGAATTCAAGATCGCAATCCAGGGAGCTGCGGCCAAAGACACTCCGCGATTAATGGCTTCGTGCGCTCCCATGTTCTTCTGAGTAAAAAGCTTGAGGCGAGGATCCTTCATTTCATTCACAATTTTTACGCTCTGATCGGTAGAGCCGTCATCCACTACCAGTATTTCAAAATTCTTTACCGAAGAATCCAGTACGGATTCGATTGCTGCTCTTACGTATAGCTCGTGGTTGTACGATGGTATCACTACTGATACGAGAGGCTTTTTCTCTGAAGGCCCTATTGTCATCTGCATTGACTCTTGCGCCTAGGGAAACACGGAATGGCGCTCCTTACGGAAGCAGGGTTGCTTCTAAATTGATTGATCCGTCGAGCAAGGACTTCGTTGAGATCATGCATTCTCTGAACGGGTTTGCTGTAGGTGATGGCTCTCTCGACTTTTCTACAGAGGGATGCGACCGGATTGAGCTTGGGTGAGTAGAGAGGCAGAAAGAAAAATTCAATTAGATCTTCCTCTCTCTTTAGCTACTCGCGGACCTTCTATGATTTGCAGGTGAAACCCGCCAAAAGATTAGGAACGTCGTACAACGGTATCTCCAATTCTGCGGTTAGATCGCATAAGGGCCTTTTGCCAAGCATGCCAATAAAAGGCTGATGGCGTTTTGGTCAACATGCCCAAAGCAATTCCAGATTTTTTCTTGCCGTTGTTTCGCTGCGGTGTAAAACAAACCATGCGTTCACCGCGGGCGCAAAAAAATTCTGCTCGCCTATCGAACATGGATTTCACAACCTGCAGCTACGTCTGGAACCGAATGCATTCCCGGGCCGGACGCCGCATGGACTACTATGCAATGGTTGATCGGCAGCCAGGGGGTAAATTCGAGGTCGGCGCCCTGTTGCCATTCAGTAATTGGACGAAAGAAATTACCGCCTTCAGCCACGTAAAACTTGTAGTGGACTTCTTCACCACCAACAACTGTTGCTCTCAATCGTATGACTTGTCCGATTTCCGCCTCAGAGGGCGCTTCTAAAGAAATGCTTTCCACAGGTTTGTGACTTTCGTTCGGCCAAACTGGATCGATGCGCACAACATCGGAGGCACGCAGTGCGACCAAATCTTGCCAACCGTCAATCATTCCTGCCCACACCCCAAGAAGTTCGAATCCTTTTGTCCAATGCGATTGAATGTACTGCTCTGTCTGAAACGAAACGCCGTAATCATTATTGACGATGGGCATGTTTTCGTAAGGAACCCACGAGAATCCTTTTTCGTTAAATTCCCGACCTAGAATGTCAAAATTGTCAGGGGTCACATTTATGGCATTGCGCCATTGTTCGTAATGATTGCACAATCTCATGGCATGCCGACCATGGACTGTCTGAAAGAGTATTCCTCCGGGTTTGAGCACTCTTCGAAACTCGTTAAGCCATGCGGTTTGTGATGCGGCCTTCAAGTGGGTGAAGACGCTTATACTGAAAATGACATCCAGAGATTTGTCCTCGAGTGGCAACGGGGGCTCGGTAAAACCGGTCATGAACTCGCCAAAACCCAGTTCATTCCGGAGCCATTGAATCGCAGCATCATAGAGATCGCAGCCGAAAAATCTTTGCACAGCAGCATGTCTCGCGAAGAGCCTTGAGACACGACCTATTCCACAGCCGAAATCCAGCACAACCGATGTTTCGTCCCACGACGTTCCCATGCTATTGAGAATTTTCTCCATGAGGTCGTAGTATGATGCCCCAGAAAGTGCGAATTGCCGCTCCGAATCATCGTTGCTGCCGCAGCTCATGGACTCTGACGGAGGGAAGGGAGCGATAACCGCTCGCACTCTTTCGTCTAAAAAACCTCCATAGGTGTTTGCCCAAATCCAGAAACCATGAGACGTGTAGTTCCCGAAGTATCCCGCAAGGTCAGATCTCTCAGCGAAAAACTCTGCAAAGACGGTTTGCATTTTCGAGGGGAGATTATTCTCCGATTTTCTCACATCCTTCTCCTCGGCTATCCCAGCATCAGGCCTACAAAACCACATTTATCATGTTATCGTGCACAGGGCAACCGCCGCTATCAGAATGGCCCGGTCCAGGTGGTCGTCCAGAGGTACGGGTTGAAACGCCAAGTATTTATGCCCGACGTGCTCCAACTCTTGCCAGTGGGCACATCGACTGCGATAGCGAATGTCCATTCGGGATGGCCATCGTAAAAGGCAAATGCCCTTAGAAAATGCTCCAGCGGTATCCTCGCAACGGCTCCAGCGAGCCAAGCCGAGTCCTCGATAATCGCGTGCGTGATGTTCCCTGATTCGTCTCTTTGAAAACCTCTGCACCATACTGAATGTACACTTATGCTGTCAGAATTGCCCGTGGTTTGATAACCCGCATCCAGATAGCCATCGAGGTCGGCGTCTCTCGGCGTTCCCAATGCGTCATATTCGGGAAAGAAAGATTGATATATTTCAATGCAGTTCAAGCCGATACCGACGAGCCTGCCGCTTTCCACCGCATTCACAATGGTGTCGAACCAACTCGTGTTCCAAGTGAAGAGGTCTCCATTGTTGAAATTCTGATCCTGAGTGAGATAGGCTACCCAGCTTGGCATGCCAGGCCCAGCGCTGTAGGTGCTCCACTCTGGGTCATTCAGATCCATCGTGGCCGGATCGTAGGGTGGGACAAAGCCGCAATAGTCGCTGAACCACGTGATGGTGTCGTCCACGTACGTATCGGGGTAAACTGTTTGGGGACTCCCGTTGCCCCATACCGATCTTGCAATGTTTATGCACGTAAAGAGCCCGCAGGTGCCTCCCTTTTGCTGATACCACCGGATAATTCGGTCACCGGTCTCGGACTGGTTGCTATCATAGCTGCCGCTGCCGTTCGCATCTTCCCATATCCAGGCTTGCCCGTTCCTGAGACCCGTGGAGTAACTGGAATCCTCCAGAGTAATATGCTGAACAAAAGTCTGCTTAAACAGCACATTCCCGTAATTGTCGTATACGACCACAAGGGGACTATACGCCGTTAGATCATATTCCGTACTCCCACTCAGCCACGCAAAATACGTAGACCACCCAGGCACCACGTACGTCTGGTCGATGCCTATGCGCCTGCTTTTTCCATTCGTATCCATCTGGATTATGCCGTGAGCCACCTTGTGACCAAGGTTGTCGTAGTAGTCTAACTGATCCTTTATTCCATCTGCGTTTCCGTCGTACTCAATACTCCAGAACTTGGTATTGCTAATATCAAAATCAAAACTACTGGTGTCTATCCCGTCTCCGAAGGACCACTCAAGCCCGAGGTCCCCAAAAGCTATATTCTTCAAAGCGCAGTTCTTGCCCGCACTGCTGAGAGCGTACCACGTCTCGGCCTTATAGTACCACTGGCCGCTCGAATAGGTATAGTAAAACTCGTCATCGTAGGACCCTTCGTAATATGCATAATAACCTGTGCCATTGGCGTACTTGTACCACCAGCTCTCCCACCCCAAATTGTAGTAGTCGCCGTTGCCAACAAACTTTGACGACCTACCCGTTGCACTGAGAGTCTGCCAACCAGCAAAAGAATCATAGTTGTACCATGCCCCCTTGGAATAATTGTAACCCAAACACCCCGCTGCGCTACCGGCCCACAGCCCTGTATCATTAGTGTAGTCGTAGAGAAAACTCCATCCGTTGCCAAGACCCCTGAACGATCCGCTGCCAAGAAAACTCGAGGTGCGACCTGTGCTGCCCATTATTTGCCACGGGCCGCCGTACGAATCGTATTCATACCACTGACCTGACGAGTAATTGTACCCAAATCGGGCCAACCCGCCACTCCTGGCCCACAGTCCAGTATCATTAGTGTTGTCGTAGATAAAGCTCCATCCATTTCCCACGTTCTTCAGCAACCCGTTGCCCAGAAAATATGCGGATAGAGATGTCACTCCGACGTTCTTCCACCCCCCGCCAAAAATGTCATAATCATACCACTGCCCCATGGAGTAGTTGTAAGCGAAATGATACACGCCATTTTTGGTCCAGTGACCGTTCTCGCTCGGTGTGTTGTATAAATAGCCCCAACCGTTAATTAGGTCATGAACAAATCCGTCAAAAATGTAGCCGCTCGAAGCGCCTTTGCTGCTTAACGTATTCCAATTCCTGCTGTATTTGTCGTAATTGTACCACACGCCAGAGGATTGCTGATAGGCAAAACGCCCCCAATCGTTATAAAAGTACCAGTCATAGCCGCCGGAATTAAGATAGGTCCATCCCGTATATCCTGTTATAGGCGTGCCGATTGCCATCACGGCTACAGGCATTGCCGCGATTATCGCCAGAACTGCCAAGACCGAGCAGCCTTTCATCACCCTTGAACCATAATGACCCAAAATAACCATCTTCCTCTCACCTGCCAAATGAATTACCTTCGTCGCCACATGGCAATCAACGTCGCGTCATGAACAACATTTAAATATTACCTTAACTTACTCCCTCGATGAAGGCTATCTCTTAAAATTTCCACGGGAGTGCCATGATATTTTTGTCGGCTCTTAGGGCACCTTGCTAATTAGTAGTATTTCATTTCTCTTTCGCATGGGTCAAGAGAAAAATATGTTCGCCTTTATCCGAAAGGTAAGCCTGCAGTCCGTTATCAACCCCTTGAGATTGCTTCGATGCGCTCGCAACCGACCATTCTCATGTGAAAAATCCGTTGGTTCGAGATAATCTATGGTTTTCCGCCAAAATTCTTACCCACACAACCCAACGCCCAGAAGCTGCATATCAGCTTTCATGGCTGCGCAAGTCAATTTCCCCTTGACAGATCCGCAACAGCGAGGTACCGTCAAGTGGTTGTCGTTGGGGATAGATGATTTGTGTGAAGCCTCTCGCAGATATATGTTGCTCCGCTAACAAGCTGGAGGTTGAGTTGAGTTCAGACTGCAGCGGGTGCTTATGCCTTGAAGGTCGTGTACACCCGGTGATGATCGGCATCGCTCGCTTCATGCACAGTGAATGGTCTGTGAATTCTTCCGGTCTTCGATGGAGACAATTCCACAAGACCCCGCTAGATTCATTGACTGGTCTGTTCACTAAGTCATGGCGTTTGATCGTAGGTAGATCAATTGAACATGTAACGCAAAACTGCACTAGAAGTAGCCTGCGGCGCTGGTCGTTTTATCCAGATTCTGCTTTTTGTTGGTACCTGCGTGTTTGGCTCGAACTTGTCTGCAGCTCTAGAAGCAGGCTATCGAACAACGGCGATTGATACAGCTGTTTCGTGTGCCAAGCAGGCGTAGCTGCATTGCCTCTTTTCCCAGAGCGATTTGATATTGAATTCTGCGGCGGAGTCATTCAGCACACGCCGAATCCTGAACCGACTATGAACGGGCACTCAAGCTCGCATGCTCTCGCCTGAAGCCGGGAGGATCGTTGTCGACAGATCATTTCTCGCAGGACTGTACGCTCGCGAGATGGCGAAGAGTGCTGCGGAGGATAGTAAGAATGCCCATAACCGTGCTCAGCCCCTTTAGTTCCGCTTAGAAACACACCTCCGCGGGGCGGGGCCAAAGTCTGGAAGGCGTTGGTAGGTCCAGGCACACTTGCAAATCCTAAGAGAGGCCTGTTCGGGCACTGTCGGGGGAGCAGCAGCAGATGTCCCTGTTTCTTGGGCGCGTGCGATATTCTGTCACCGATGTCGAGTTAGCATTGGTGCCGGATTACCGATGCTGGATGTTCCAATGAGCTCTAGGGGCAAAGAGAGTGCACGGCTTTATCGAATTGTCTTGCCCTCTGGTGGAGAGCGAACTCATGGAGTTTAGTTTGCAGACTCGACCAGGTTAACCGAAACGGCCAACTTCAGTGAACGCCTGTGCAGGCAATCAAGTTGGCTGAATACCTATAATGTGGGAGCAATCGTGAGGATTCTCATTGTCAGCCGCGAGTACCCTCCCCAGACAGCCTGGGGAGGCATTGCTACTTTCAGCTTTCATTTGGCACATGGTCTGAAGACGATGGGCCATGATGTAGACGTGTTGAGCTTCAACTATGAGGTTCCCAGTGACACTGTCGACGGTGGGATCCGGGTCATACGTGAAGTCAACTCAATGAAAATCATGCCGTGGCATTCCTCTTTTTTCCTCTATTTTTACCTGTATCAAAGAAAACTTTTCGCGAGATTCAAAGAATTGCACAGCCATGCGCCCTATGATGTGGTGGACTGCCCGGACCATCTTGGCGAGGCGTACGGAATTATTCGGAGTGGGCTAGTACCTACTACCCTTCGTTTCTACACACCCTGGTCACTTGCCGCCGCGTCGGCAATGAACTACAGGGAGCGATGGTATGATATCTACGGGGTGCGGTGGCTCGAGAGGCAGAGTGCTCTTGGTGCTCATTGCCTGACATGTCCTAGCAAGGATCTGTCCGACAAAGTCACAGAATTCTTCAATCTAAGTCAACCTGTTGAAATTATCGGTAATCCCATTGATAGCCATATGTTCAGGCCAGACGATCCTGTTTCTGATAGCACTATCCGCGTCCTGTTTGTGGGCAGGTTGGAACCTCGTAAGGGACCGGACGTCCTCGTCCACGCTATTCCTCATATCACACGGGAGATTAGCAACATCCAGTTTTGTTTCATTGGCTCGGATTGTCCGTCCCCCAACCATCAATCGACCCGCGGCGAGTTGAAGGATTTTCTGGATTCGCAAGGGGTGAGTGGCCACGTTACTTTCCAGGACCCGGTATCATTGCTCGATCTGCCCAAATGGTACAATTCTGCCCATATCATCGTGGTGCCCTCTCGTTATGATAACTCTCCCTATTCATGCTTGGAAGCCATGTCCTGTGGTAAAGCCGTAGTCGCAAGCAAGGCTGGCGGTGCACCGGAGTATCTGGATCACGGTAATGCAGGGCTACTGTGTCCTTCCGAAGACCCGAAGTCTCTCGCCCAGGCGATAGTCAGATTAGCTAAGGACGCCGCATTACGTGCCAAACTTGGGGATCAAGCGCGACAAAGAGTGATTGAACGATTTGATAAGAAAGTGGTTGTAGAGCGCACGTGCGAGCTTTATGAACGTGCAATCAAAATCCACAGGCGGCGCAGAGGAGGCTGACAGAGGCTGGTCTAAGAATCCACCGAGGATATTCCCATGAATGAAGTTTTGTCCAAAAAGGCTGAGAAGATAGCGTCGATTGTGCGATGTCCGGCTTGCTACGGCAGCCTGGTGATTTCAGCACCTGATATCAGCTGCACGGTTTGCGGCTCCAACTACACGTTTGAATCGAATTGCCCAATACTCATGACTCCAGAGGACCGAGAACATTTGAACCGGTTCTTGGCGACTCACGCGAGCCAAACAGTACCTTCGGCCAACTCCAGGATCCGGAGATGGCTTTTTCCGCCGGGACCATGTTATGATCCCCGACGCCCCGAGCGTATGGCTCGTCTGTGGAGTCGCTTCGATTCAAGCAGCGTCATCGTGGATGTGGGTGCCCAGTCGGCACGCCTTCGAGAGGATGTCGTCACCGTAGATTTAGCCCCCTTCGCTGGCGTCGACGTCGTAGGAAACGCTCATCGTCTCCCCATCGGAGATAACTCCGTTGACCTTATAATTAATACAGGCGTGCTGGAGCATGTGGAGGACGCTGACTCCGTAGTGGCCGAGTTCCACAGAGTGCTGCGGCCCGGGGGTCTCGTGTATACTGAAATTCCTTTCATGCAAGGCTATCACCCGGATCCAGCGGATTTTATGCGACTAACCTACTCAGGGCTGAACAGAACTTTCAGACAGTTCCATATTGAGGAGATGGATGTAAGTTCAGGGCCTTTTTCCGGTCTGGCTTGGGTCGTCCGAGAAGTCCTGGCTTCGATATTCAACGGGACCGGCACCTTTACTTGGGCGTGGATGATGAGCGGATGGTTGACATTCTGGCTGAAGTACCTTGATCGGTGGACCGTCTCCAAGCCTTTCTCTCACCGAGTGGCATCCAGCTACTATGTGATTGCGAGAAAACCAGAGTCCTAGTATAGTAATCGGGCCGTGCCTTCGCAAGCCGCTCAAAGAGAGGGGCGAGAAAATAGACAGCCTGCAATTCGGCTGACTAGTTGCCAAGATGCGGTGATAATACGATCATGATCTCAATGTGGCGAATTGGACCCCGATGATTGGAGGAGCGGACATTTTGACAGCGGATGGGCGAACGACGTGGTTCGGGCAGTCTTTTAGGGTGGCATGGCGTTATCGGCAACTCACTTGGCAACTGGCCAGAAGGAACATCATCAATCGCTACCGAGGCTCCTACTTGGGCTTTCTGTGGCCTTTTCTGACCCCGCTCCTGATGCTGGTCGTCTACACTTTTGTCTTTTCAGTCATGTTCAAGATGAAATGGGGTGGCGCTATTGAGGGCAGTCATGTTGACTTCGCCCTTACCATGCTTTGCGGGCTCATCCCATTCTCTGTATTTGCTGAAGTTGTCACAGGGGCACCCGGTCTTATCATGCAGCATCCTAGCTACGTCAAGAAAATCGTGTTCCCCCTCGAAATCCTACCGGTTTCCATGCTGTTAGCCTCGCTGGCGCACGCGGGATTCAGCATGGTCATCCTGCTGCTGGGCCTTTCGGTGCTCGTGCAGATACCGGGTTGGGCCCTCATTTATCTTCCCGTCGTGCTGGTCCCGCTTGTCTTGCTCACCCTCGGATTAGGCTGGTTTTTCAGCGCATTGGGAGTCTTCGTTCGGGACATGGGGCAGGCAGTGGCTATTATTGCCAACGTCCTGTTCTTCCTCACCCCGATCTTCTATCCCATTCAGGCGGTGCCCGAGGAATATCGTTACATCCTGGAAATCAGCCCACTATCAGCAATCGTGGATTCCTTGCGTTGCGTCGTATTGTGGAACAAGCCGCCGCCCTGGGAGTGGTTGGCTTACGCGGCAGCTATATCCCTGATTATCTATGCGGGTGGATACTATTTTTTCGTCAGAAGTAAGCCAGCTTTTGCCGATGTGATCTGAGGAAGCCATGACAGACTCTTTTTCGACGAAACCAGCCATCAGCGTGCATGACGTCACCAAGACCTATCGTCTTTACCCCAAACCCATCGACAGATTCAAGGAAGCTCTCTGGCGGGGTAGACGTAAATATTGCCAGGAATTCCAGGCCCTTACTAACATAACTTTCGACATGATGCCTGGTACCACCCTTGGTATAATCGGACTGAACGGCTCCGGAAAGAGCACGCTCTTGCAGATCATCGCCGGTACTGTCCGGCCCACGGCTGGCACTGTGGACGTCAGAGGCAGACTCACGGCATTGTTGGAACTTGGCGCAGGTTTCAACTCCGACTACACGGGCCGAGAGAATGCCTTGTTGAACGGCTCTATCATCGGCTTCTCCAACGGACAAATGGCAGAGATGCTTCCGGAAATCGAGGAGTTCGCTGCCATCGGCGAATTCTTTGACCAGCCCGTAAAGACATATTCGTCCGGCATGATTGTGCGTCTTGCTTTTGCTGTGGCGACTGTTGCGGACCCAGACATCATGCTGATCGACGAAGCGTTGGCCGTTGGTGACGCCCCTTTTCAGACAAAATGTTATCAACGGCTCCGGAAGTATCAGGAATGGGGAAAGTCCTTCATTTTTGTCTCTCACGATACGGGTGCTGTTCAGCAATTGTGCACTGAGGCGATGCTGCTGGATAAAGGCAGGGTAGTGGCAATCGGCCAACCAGACGACATTACAAACCTGTATCAGCGAATGCATTGGGAGCATGAGGTTGATCAGGTTCCAGCCTGTGAAGGGTCCGGAGAAGTTGGTAGTCATGGCGATGGTTCAATCAGCATACAGGGGTGCTGGGTAAACGGATCGACTGAGAGACAGTTGCCAGACATGCGATATGGTGACGAAATCCACATGATCGTCAGGGCACGATTCAACAAGGATGTCGATAGGCCGATCGTGGGGCTGCAGGTCCGGACAATGAACGGATTCCACGTTGGAGGAAACACTAATTGGTACGACGGGGACCTATTGCCGCCTCATCGAGCAGGAAGCATAGTGGACTATGAAATCAAGTTCCCAGTTGTCATGACGCCAAACACTTATAGCTTGAGCCCAGGCTTGGCGTACGAGACTCGTCATGGTGTCGGTTACGCAGACATGCGCGAAGCTATGTTCATTTTCAAAGTGTATAGCAACAAGATGGCTCACTTTGGACTTGTGGAATTCGGGATGCAAATATCAGAATGCGGCGATGCCAAAAAGCCTGCCACTGCGACCGAGACGCAAACCAACGAAGGCAGGAGACAGGTACGTTTATAGAGAAAAGAGGCTCTGATGTCCGACAACACGCATAATCTTGCCAGCCTTGCTCCCGTTCACCTTACGTTGGAGACGACCTCCACGTGCAATCTTCGCTGCATAATGTGCAAGCATCACCGGCCCGGTATCGGACACAAGAACCATGTTATGAATATGGACCTGTTTCAAAGCGTTCTGGAGGAACTGAGCAACTCAATAGGATTCGTTTGTCTGACGGTCACTGGCGATACTTTCTGTGATCCACTATTGTCTTCGCGATTGGCTTCCATCAAAAGACATCCGAAGCTTACCATAGAGATCATCACCAATGGACACTTACTGACGGAACAAAATTTGAGGCCATTTCAGGGCATGCGAAACCCTCTTTACATTACTGTTTCAGTGGATTCTCCATATGATTTGACCTATTCATCCATCAGAGGAGGCCGTGGAGTTTCCGTTCCGCTTGAGAATTTAAAGAAACTAAAGAAACTGGCCCAAACGTTGGAAATAGAGGAAATTAATCAAGGCATTTCATTTGTGATGATGAAACGGACGATACTAGGGCTCATACCTTTTCTCTCGATTGCAGCGGAATTGGGTTGCGACAAATTTTCCACTTCACATCTCATAGTCGTTGACGAGACTCTTGGTGCAGAATCGCTCTTTCAATATCCCGTGTTTACCAATTATACAATAGCAGCGGCGCGAGAGAAAGCGCTTGAACTAGGTCTGCAATTTCACGCCCCCCCCTTCTTTGCGGTTACCGAACAGGAGATCCTCAGCTATAAGAGTTGCCGGATCACCAGATGCGACTATCTGGAGCGCAGACTCACTGTCGGCGCGGACGGAAGGGTAGAAGCCTGCTGCAACTTCCTGGACCCTATTCCAATTCTTGGCAATTCCCTGAAGGAACCAGTCATGAGTGTGTGGAATGGAGAAAGACGCTCCTTGTATCGACAAGCTTTGCGAGAGGACAACCCTCTTTTCCCATGCAACAACTGCTGCATTCTCGAACTGGACAAAGAGTACCTGTTCGCGTCGGAACCGTTCGGAGTCTCTTGCCCTCCCGAACTAAGGAACACGGAGCAGACGCCGGATCTCAAAAAAGAAGGGTTCTTTTTGCTTTCAGCAGAAGACGCTGAAGAAGAGATAGCCTCAAAACTCGCCTCGCTTTGACGTGCTTTTCAGGGGATGTTTGTGGAAAACTCCATAGAAAGGGAAATTCTTGAAAGACGGTGGTTCTATCGTTTTGCACTCCCCGGTGGAAGGCAAACGGATCTTTACATTCCGCCTGAATTGGAACTGATCCACGACACAAGGCGCCGAATGATGTTTGGGGTTCTGGACCCGTTACTTTCGCAAACTTGGCCTGAAGTAACGTGTCTCGACGTGGCGTGCCACGAAGGCTACTTCACTCACCATCTGGCGGCAAGGGGCTGCAAACGGGTACTAGGGGTTGACGCAAGAGCAGATCACGTTTACTCCGCGAACCTTATCCGCAAAGCCTACGGGCAGACTAACGTTGAATATCGGCAACTCAATATCTTCGATATCAACCCTAACGACTTTGAATCATTCGATGTGGTGTTGATGTTTGGGCTTTTGTATCATCTCGAGAATCCCATCGGGGCCCTGCGCACAGTAAAGGCGTTGACCAGGAAGGTCTGCCTCGTTGAGACTCAGATAGCCCCGGGACTCGAAGGGGACATTGATTGGGGATCGTATCAGTGGTCACGCCAGATGCATGGATCTCTGGCGGTTATCGATGAACCTGACATCGATGAGAACCCGGAGGCGGGCCTTGCGGGTATCGCTCTGGTACCCAGCGTTACCGCGCTGTTCTGGATCATGAAAAGATTGGGCTTCACCAAGTGTGAAGCCGTAGCTCCTCCGGAAGACGCGCATGAGCAGCTGGCATGTAGAAAGCGTATGATGATTGCAGGTTATGTTGACGGTTAGACGTGGAAGATGCCCTTATTGGAGCGACGCTTGAGGGGTCGTTGCACGGCTGGGGGCTCTGCCCAGTCTCCTCTCAAAAAGAGAACAGAATCCTTCAGGCTGGGGACTTGTCGAAGAAGTGGCTTGCGATCACCGGATCGAAGCGAGGACTCTTTGAGGGACCGGCGCTCGTGTGGGCGGCCAGGTAATAGGTTAATGGGAGAGACAGCGATGAAGCGTCGTTCCGGGACGAGAGTTTTGTTTGTCTCGCATAGCAGTGAGTTGCGCGGCGCCGAAAAAAGCCTGGGGCTGCTCTTGCGGGGTATCCGGACGGAAGAAATTGACCCTGTCGTGATTTTGCCCGGTCGGGGAGGCTTGTACGACCAGCTCTCGGCTCTCGGATTTCCTGTGTACGATGTTCCCATGTGGTGGTGGCTCCCGCCACTTGGCGATACGTATCCCACCATGTTGACAGCATACCGGGCCATGAGAGAAAGTGTTCCGGCTGTGCGAAACATTATAAGAACCCACGGGATCCAAGCGGTACACAGCAACAGCCTGGTTGTCATGGAAGGAGCCCTGGCGGCTTCTTTAGAAACGCTTCCGCATGTGTGGCACGTCCGCGAGATCCTGGACGAGGCAAGCGGGCTTAGCACGCCATTGGGACTCGCCACAACTCTGGGTATCGTGGAGGAGCTTTCGGACAAGGTGGTGGCTGTTTCCAAGACGACTGCCAGGCAGTTCGGGAACTCAACAAAGGTTGAGGTTGTGTACAATGGGGTGACAATATCCAAAGATCGCTCAGCACAACTTCCAGGACGCGATGGCTCTCTCAAGGTGGCATTCGTAGGCAGTCTGATCGAACGCAAAGGTGCAGATCTATTTGTGGAAGCGTGCCTGGCGTTCAGCAACTTGGATATGGACTTCTACCTGGTAGGAGATGAAGGAGA
Organism: Desulfomonile tiedjei; assembly: GCA_016212935.1. GTDB lineage: Bacteria > Desulfobacterota > Desulfomonilia > Desulfomonilales > Desulfomonilaceae > Desulfomonile > Desulfomonile tiedjei_A. Next base: position 13,423 of record JACRDE010000155.1, read on the forward strand.
CCGTGCCTTGACCCAAGGGCTGAAAGATAGAATCAGCAGGGCCGGTAAAGCAAGTCGCTTCCACTTTCTCGGATTCAGGGCCGACATTAGCTCGATCCTTGAGGCGATGGATATCTATGTGCTCTCCTCCCGCAATGATCCGTTCCCTCGTACCGTGATCGAGGCGATGGCAGCCGGCTGTGCTGTTGTTGTAACGAAGTCCGGAGGGGCCATAGAGGCCGTCGAGGCATGCGGATCAGGAGAGGTGGTTGAGCCCTCAGCTGATTCAATTGCAGAGGGCATCAAACGATTCATCGATCAGCCCGCATATCGGAGAGCTTGCGGTGAATCTGGAAGGAAGAAGGTCAATGAGTTGTTCTCCTCTACTATATACGTGTCCAGGATGACGGAATTGCTGAACAATGTGGCAGCGAACGGGAGAGCCCCGAGAATGATCGATCACTTGATTGAAGAATTCCTGTCAGGGAATGAGCCCTCGGTACAGCCACTGCCCCGCGGGCTATTGAGGAGGTTCAATTGGCTTTTCGGCCGGAGCTAGTTTCCGTCGTGATTCCTACATACAATGGGCGCTCGGACCTGGAACGGTCCCTGCCTGCTCTTTTTTCGCAAAAGGCGGAGTTTCCTTTCGAGGTCATCTGCATTGATTCATCTTCCACAGACGGAACCTGGGAGCTGCTTGGAGAGTATCCGATTGACCGCCACCGGATCCCCGCATCCGACTTCAGCCACGGTGGCACCCGGAATCGCGGAGTAGAACTGAGCCGAGGAGGGATCGTCATCCTCATGACCCAGGATGCCGTTCCTGTCGGGGACCAATGGATGACAGCGCTGGTCAGGAATTATGAGAATCCGGAGGTTGCAGGAGTGTACTCCCGACAGATTCCGCGGCCCGATGGGGCTCTGCTGGCTAAGATAGATCTACGGCTGGCGCCTAACGGGTCCATTCAGCGGAGAGTGAATCGGCGGTCTGACCATCCTCACTATGAAGCTGCCCCCCCTAACGAGCGCCGCGAGTTATGCAATTTTGACGACATCTGTTCGTCCGTACGTCGCTCGGTGTGGGAAAAGTTTCCTTTCAGACCACTGAACTTCGCTGAAGACCTGGACTGGGGTAAACGAGTATTCGAGGCTGGATACACAATCGTCTTTGAACCTGAAGCTCAGGTAGTGCACTCCCATGACCGTTCTTTTGTTTATGAATTCAAGAGGTCGTTCATAACCTACGACGTTGTGGACGAGATGTTCGATTGCGGTGACGATGGGTACGGATTCTCACGGGCCTTGTCCGATTGGGTCAGGTTGCCTGTATTGCTTCCGCCTGTCTATCCCGAGATTGATCAGGAGCCCCTGAGGAGTCGACTGAGAGCCTATTACTGCATCACTGCACGAATCTTTGGTCATGCCTGCTTCAGTACCTGGCGCCGCAGCTTCAAAAGCAACAAATTTGGGACGTCACTTCAAAAGCTATTCTATCGAGGGATTTAGCCGAGTTGGAGTGACATAAGCGCCAGTAAGGTAAAGAGGTTTTCATCATGTGTGGTATTGCAGGCCTTGTGGGAAAATACTCCCCTGATACTCTGGATCAGATGATAGAAACCATGTCCCACCGGGGACCGGATGACAGGGGTGTTCATTGGGACCGCGATTTTAACGTCGGCATGGGCATGTGTCGACTGTCAATTCTGGACATCGCCAGCGGCCATCAACCTATGTCGAATGAGGATGGGTCCATATGGATAGTCTACAATGGTGAAACGTACAACAGCCCATCACTGAGGCCCGCCCTTGAAGAGGCCGGGCATCGGTTTGTGTCAGACCATTCGGACACGGAAGTTTTGATCCATCTTTACGAAGAGCACGGCATTGAGGCGCTGCAAAAACTCAACGGCATGTTTGCGTTCGTTATCCTGGACAAGAACCGGAAAAGGCTGTTCGCTGCCAGAGATAGGATGGGAAAGAAACCCCTGTACTACTGGCACGCTTCGGGTCTATTCGCCTGGGCCTCAGAAATCAAGAGCCTGCTGGAGATCCCTTACCTCTCTCGAAATGTAGATCGTGAGGCCCTGTTTCACTACATGAGCCTGCTTTACGTGACTGGTGAAAAAACCATCATCCAGGGAGTCCGCCGTCTTCTGCCCGGACACTGGCTGATATACGACCTGGAAGCGAAGACTTCGACTACAGGTTGCTATTGGAATCTGGATTTTTCAAAAAAGGAGAACCGTCCGGAAGAGGAATGGTGCCATCTAATCCGGGACACCCTAGGCAAGGCCGTGAAGAGGCGCCTCCTGAGCGATGTCCCAATAGGTTGCTCGTTGTCGGGGGGTATTGATTCTTCGTCCATTGTGGGATTGCTGGGAAGCATGAACCATTCGAACATAAACACATACTCCCTAGGATTCGTCGGCGAAGGAGAAGAGGATTGGAACGAACTTCCGCTTGCCCGAGCAGTCTCCCGCAAGTGGGGGACGCAGCACCATGAGATGATTCTGGAGCCCACCGAGCTCCTTGAGGACTTGGTAAGCATGGTTTGGCATCTGGATGAACCGTACGCCGGAGGGCTTCCGTCCTGGTACGTATTCAAGCACATGCGCCAAGATGTTACTGTCGGTCTTACCGGTAGCGGCGGCGATGAACTCTTCGGAAATTACGGGAAGTACACTACGTTCGAGGTTAACCGTTTGGCTCGCCTGGCATGCGCCTACCGTGATTCCTCTGAGCTGGCACGGACTCTCTTCTACAACCCACTTCTTGCCCTAGTCTCGCACGCGCCAGAAATTCTCGTGAACCGCCAGAGGAAGAATCGAGTAGTGTCGGTTCCGGTACTCTCCCAGGAGCCCATGCGGTGGTTTTATATGGGGGTTTGGTACTACTTCGACGACTTTACCAAAAAGAACTCCATTTTCACTTCGACTGACGACCACATGGATACAGGGGCCCTCCTTCAAGCATTGCACAACCAGTCCGGTGCAAAGGACTACCGAGACGCCATCGCTTATGTAGACTTCAAGACGCAGCTGGTAGATGAATTTCTTTTCTTCACGGATCGACTTTCCATGGCACACTCTTTGGAAGCACGAGTTCCCTTCTTAGACCATGAGTTCGTGGAGTTGGTAATGCGTATTCCATCCAGCCTGAGGAGCAAGCACCATGACTGGAAATACCTTCTCAAGAAAGCCATGTCCGATCTCCTGCCCGAGGAAGTCCTTACCGCTCCGAAGAAGGGATTCGTCATACCCATCAAGCTGTGGCTGAGGGATCGCTTGCGCCCTTTGGCCGAGAAACTCCTGGCACCTGAAAGGCTTGAGGCCCAGGGCATACTGCGTCCCCAATTCTACTTCAATTATGTGCTGCCTCATCTGAATGGGCATGATTTCACGTGGCAGGTGTGGGCAGCGCTCATGTTCCAACTTTGGCATGTAGTGTTCATCGAACACCCCTGTAAAGGACGTCCCTCAATCGAGCTAAAGGACCTGCTGGGATAGTGTCGCGCTCTGGAATGATAAAAAAGCCGGGAGCTGAAATGTCATGCTATACTTGCCCAGGACGGAGAGGGAGTTCTGAAGAGAAAAAACGGCAGCCTCTTTTCAGAGGCCCAAAGGAGCAGACCCTATGAGCTCTTTGCCATTAGCAGAACGAGCACTGCCGATACATGTAACCTTTGAGCACACTTCAGCATGTAACTTGCGCTGCTTTATGTGCGAGCATCATCGACCCTCGGTGAGCAACAAGAATGCCACTATGCCTCAGGATCTATTCTGCAAAATCCTCGATGAGATCCATGACTCCGCCCGAGTAGTTTCACTCACCGTCACTGGCGATCCCTTCACTGATAAATTCCTGGCTCAACGGGTAGAAGCAATCCGAAAGTTTCCCGACCTCTCTCTAGAAGTGGTGACCAATGCTGTGTTGCTGACGGATGACAGATTAAGGATCTTCGCTGGCATGGAAAATCCTGTTTATTTCAGTATCTCTCTGGATTCCCTGGACCCGGTGGTCTATAGGTCGATCCGCTCGCAAGATCATCTGTTGAGTGTTATTGACAATATCCGGCGACTCAAGACCAGGGCCCGGCGACTCGGCATCCGAGAACTTCACCAGAACATCAGCATGGTGATGATGAAGCGCAACATTCGAGAGATACTGAATTATGTGGCCATGGCCGGGGAATTGGGATGCGACACGGTAGGTTTTTCCCACCTTGGCGTTTTTGAAGAAAGCGACAAAAGGGAATCCCTCTTCTACTATCCATCACTCACGAACAGGCTGGTCTCCCAGGCAAGGGAAAAAGCCTATGCGCTCGGCCTGGTGTTCAATGCTCCACCTCCCTTCGCTGTAACTGAGGAGGAAGTGAAGCAGTACAGCCAGAGCACGGTGACCATATGTCCGTTCTTGGAATCACGCATCTACGTAGGACATGACGGCCGTGTCGAGGCCTGCTGCCATCCACGACGACCCATTATGGGTGATCTCTCTCGACAATCCTTGAGGGAAGTGTGGAACAGCGACCTATACCGGAATTACCGCGATGCGCTCGCCCAAGGTAGTCCTCTCAAGCCTTGCGACAGTTGCTATATATTGGAGCATTACAAGCCGTTCCTGTACGAATGCGCTCCGTTCGGTGTCCTGGAGCCTCCTGATGCTATTGCAGATCATTCTCCATCCCTCGACTGGCAGCACATGGGCTTCTTCGATGTGTTCAAGGATCTGAATGATTCCGAATGGAAAAAAGCCTATTTGGCTAAGCTCCAGATCGAGCTTGAACTGACGGAATTCGCGCTGGAAGACGCTTCTCATGTGGACCCAGAGGCGAATAGCGGGAGCGCCCAGGCCTTCCAGGAGCTTGTGGACGAGAATCGAAGGATCTCCCAGGCCTTTCAGGAACTCCTGGACGAGAATCGGAGGATCTCTCAGGCCTTTCAGGAGCTTGTGGACGAGAATCGAAGGATCTCCCAGGCCTTTCAGGAACTCCTGGAGGCGAACAATGGTCTTGCAAGCGGGTGCGCCAAATTGTCTGCAATATGTCAAAGAAAAATCAAGGCACTCAACTTCAAAGGCCTCAAGAATTTGTTTTTCAACAAATGATGGTCTCTTGTACGGATTCCACTTCGGCTCCGGAACTATGCCGCGATGAGAGGCCGTTCGTTCAAGTGTCAATTCGGCTTAGATGGCTAGGCCTTACTTCAGCAAGGTAAAAATAGCGTGTCAGGCAAGACAAAAGTATTGGTACTGGGAGGTTGCGGCTTCATCGGATCTCATGTGGTCGACGCCTTACTCGGAAGAGGTTACACAGTTACAATCTTCGATAAGGATAAGGTCGATACAGCCAACGTTGCTCATGTCCTGAGCCAAGTCCAGCTGATTCAAGGAGATTTCTCCAACCGAAAAAATGTGGAAGAGATGATCGGGGACCACGACCACATCGTTCACTTGATCGGTACTACCCTACCCCAGACGTCGACCGAGCATCCGGCGTACGACGTGGAAAGCAACGTGATCCCCACTCTCAACCTCCTCGATGCAGCAAAGCGATCGCGTGTCAAGAGGCTGGTTTTTGCTTCATCTGGAGGCACCATCTACGGGGTCCCCAGACGTCTCCCCATCTCCGAGGATCATCCCACCAATCCCGTAAGCGCCTATGGCATTTCCAAGCTCATGATAGAAAAGTATCTCCAGCTTTATGCATATCACCACGCCATAGATGCAGTGAGCTTGCGGGTGTCCAATCCGTACGGCGAGCGTCAGAGCCCACTTGCTGCCCAAGGTGCGGTAGCGGTTTTTGTCTGGAAAGCTCTGAATCGCGAGTCTATCACCATATGGGGCGACGGTCAGATCATACGGGATTTCATCTATATCGGCGATGTAGTGGACATGTTTGTCCAGGCCATAGAGCAGGACAACCAAGAAACTCGCGTGTTCAACGTCGGAAGTGGCGCTGGCACATCTCTTAACGACCTCTTGCAAATTATTGAACGCGTGATCGGAAGGAAACCCACTATCACTTATACGAAAGGCAGGAAGGTAGACATCCCTGCCAACGTATTGGATGTCGGCCGGGCCAGACAGGTCTACGACTGGCAGCCGAAAGTGGCGATGGAGGATGGCATCGCGAGAGTCGCCGCTTTCATGAACAGGTCTAGATAGGAGGAAATTCCCTGGAGACTGCATCAATTCGAACGCATCCTTCTCTGCTCATGGCTTCCCGACCCGCCCACCTGCGCCGTGTTGATGAGAGGGAGACCTGGCGCCTGGATCTTCTCCGGACGAATCGATCTAATACCTGCCTCTTGCAAATCGACCTCGTCTTTAATTGCCAGGCCACAGGACGGCTCGTACCTGTCGGTCACTGGGGCTACATTTTCGAGACCGCAGAGCAAGCCTGCACGATTGAGTATGAGCACTGTGGAGAGGATTTGGAACTCCGACTCGATGGAAAGACGATCATTGTCCACCATCGACAATGGCAAACTGTTTCCGAGAATGGATTCTGCATCTGGACCATACGGTGGACAGAAATCGACACGCAGGAACAAGCACAGGTGCAGCGAGGTCAAGTTCTGCTTTTTCGACCCGAACGGGATGAGACCGCTCTCCTCCTGAAATGTTGGCCCGAAGCGGGCCGCCGGGAACCGACCAAAGATAATATGGCTTTTCGGATTCTGAATCGCCTCCGGGAAGAAATGATCTCACTCGCGGAGGGACTGAATCCTGCCGCGCGGGTACTTGACCTAGGGTGCGGTGACAAACCATATTACCCTTATTTCCACGATCATTGTGCAGAGTTCATCGGAGTTGACATCCAAACAAGCCTCCTGGTGGATTCTGTTTACGACGGCCGAATCAATTTCTCCAATGAATATTTCGACCTGATAATTTGTACGCAGGTCCTCGAACATACCCGCGACCCGTTCGAGCTGACTTCCGAGATGTGGAGATTGCTCAAATCCGGCGGGCACGCGTTTGTTTCAGTTCCCTTCGCCTGGCATTACCATCCATACCCAAAGGATTACTGGCGATTTACGTCGGACGGACTCGAAGTCTTGTTCGAG
>JACRDE010000156.1 GCA_016212935.1 Desulfomonile tiedjei
GGGGCGATCTCGTGAGCGATCACGGCCGCAGATCTTGCTACAGCGCCTGACGCCCCTAGACCTGATCCCATTAGGTAGAAGGTCAGAAGTAATACCAATCCCAGGGCTACACCGGCCACATAGGGATTCCAGTATCCTTTGGCGTAATCCAATTCCTTCATTGTCGCCACCTATCTTTATTTTGCCTCAGGGGAAGGCCCCTTGAATCGCGTTTCCTGAACGAGAGCACCAGAAACTCCGAGAGTCTTCGACTGGTCTTTTTCGGACACCACTTCCTGCCACAGCACCTTCGCTGGATCATTGATCGGCAAGTCAGTAGGGCAAACAATCATCCATTTCGCAGTCAGTTGAAAAATTCCGGAAACCACAACAGCAATTACGGAAAGTATAGCTGCCGCAATTACCCCGGTCGCCACCATGCGTCCGCGTTTTTCAGCCACAGAGTTTTGCGGATGATGTTGAGGCGTTTCGTCCTTCACTGCTGGCTGATCTTGGCTCTCTTCTTCAACTGGAGCTGTTTCCTCCGGGTTTTGGATATTTTTGTCGTCGTCTGCCACGGCTATCTCCTTTTGCCCAAGCTTCATCAAATCACTTGAGGCGGTGTAGCGGAAAATATGATCACAGCCCTCAGGCTCATGCCACCGAGCAGCACGCACAGGTCCGCTCCGATAACAAGATACTTGTGCAGTTCACCGTACTTGTAATACTCAACTATGCTGAGAAGGAACGGCAGCACAATTCCCAGGACAACCACTATCACCCAGAAGTAGGGACTCAGCACACCTGATATCAGCATGTCTGCAGACGCAGCGGCTTCAACGGAGCGCGTCAGCGACATGAATATGAACATCATCAGTACAACTGCTTCAACGCTCAGGAAGATGAGATGCCCGAGAGCGAAATTTGAAAGGGTCTTTATGGTGTTTATGTCGAGAATGGCCGCCCCGATCATGGCCACTGCAAGACCAGTGGAAATGGCCGAAGCCATGAATAGAACTGGCATCAATGGAGTGTTCCAGAAAGGGACACCGTTGACCACTGCAATAAGAACTCCAGTATAGGCGGCGGTCGACGCGGCGAGAACACTGCCCACAATTTCCAAATGCAACAGGTATTTTTTCGCGAATCTCCCTACGAATGTGATTTCATTCAGAGCCGCTGCATAAAGAAATGCTACGGGAATAAATGCCGACAATATGATCACTCCCCACGTGATCATGCTGGAAAGATTGCTCACCAGATAGATCTGGCGCCATGGCTGCCAAAGGCCTGCTTCGAGATCAAGCACCAGGCAGACCGTTCCGATGGTCACCAAGGGACCCGCCGCTAGCGAGCCTGCACGAGCCAGCGTCCTGGACCAGTCCGGAGCAAGAAGGTCACAAGCCACAGCGGCAAGGAAAGCCCCTGAACCTGCCCCGGCCAGAAAAAGATAAGCGACGATCAGCCATCCCCACGCGCTCTCAGGCATGGTCAACTCCTTTTGTAGAAGATTCTTGGACGAGTGCCCAGGTCAGGTCTCAAGGGTTCTGCACGGTGCGTTGCAATGAATCTGGAAATTCGACTGCCTGGATCATCAAGGTCGCCGAAAATCCGCACCTGGGTAGGGCAGGTGGTTACGCAGGCGGGTTCTCCTCCGGCACGGACCAGGTCAATGCAAAACCAGCATTTAACTACAATGCCCTCGTGATGATCCACCGTACGGACTTTGTACGGGCAGGCTTCAATGCAATACTTGCATCCGACGCATCTTTCTTTGTGGACGAGGACCACACCTTCAGGTGAAGTGTAGATCGCCCCAGTCGGACACACACGCTGGCACGGAGCGTTTTCACATTGATTACATTGGAGCGGAACGAATTCCTTGGCAAAGGAAGGAAATTTCCCTCGCTCTTTTTCTTTTATCCAGTTGAATGACTGATTGTACTCCAGCCCCTGCTGGTTTTGACATGCAACCCGGCAGGAGTGGCATCCGATACATTTTGTGGTATCAATGGCAATTCCGTAACGCGGCATAATCAGCTCCTTCGGATTTCCCCAACGAAAGCAACTCTTTTGAAAGAAAGGCCGGTCATGTCTTTTCGATCCTCACGATAATCTCTCCCGACATCGTGTGTCCCAGCACAGGCTCAAAATAAGTGGGAAGAAAATCGTTGTAAGAAATCCCGTATCCGAAGCCAGTCTTCAAGTTTCGAGAAAACACTCCGTAACCGCTGGGAAGGAATACGCACTCAGGATGGATACCATCCGTCACCCGAGCTCTGGCTCTACCTTTGCCTACCGACGAGGAAATCGTCATGCAATCGCCGTCACGGACGTTGAGCGCCTTGGCGCGGTCTGGATGAATCCAGACTCTACCCAAATCGTTCACTAATGTGATCTCTTTGAGGTAGCTTTGGTTTACGGTCCTTGCGTGCGTCTGGTGCGCTTGCTTGCCGTGAATGAGCCTGAACGAATGGGGATCGGTCCGGTTAGGGACAACCAGAGGCTCTTCCCATGCGGGCATCGCCGGTAGATTTAAATCGCGCAGCGTGCTGGAAACGAATTCCAACTTCTCGCTCGGCGTAGAAAACTTGGGCTCTCCAGGCTTCCATTCGCCGCCCAGGTCTATGAGCCCCTCTTTCTTTAGCCTTTCCAAAGTGACGCCTAAAGGCGCGAGCAAAGCTTCGTTGTACTCGTCAAGCGTGCAGGTGAAGTACTTCCCTATCCCCAGATGCGGGGCCATCTCTCTCAAAATGTGGAACAATGGTTTTGTGTCATACAGCGGCTTGATCACGGCCTGCCTGATGGCCACCTGCTTGCTCTTGTAACAATGATTTGAGTGGACTACGTCATCCCGCTCCAAGTAGTAGGATTCGGGCAGTATGTAATGTGCAACCGAAGCGGTCTCTGAAAGCACGTAATCGAAACTCACCAGGAGTTCGAGCTTCTTGTAGCCTTCGATCACCCTGGCAGGGTTGGGATTGGTGCGAAGCGGATTGTTGTGGTACACGAACCCCGCTTTCAGTTTACCTTCTATTGCCAGTTCCGGAATAGCGTGGGTGAGACCGTGGCCCTTCGGAGTAAGTGGATACCGTTCCGGATCCGTGCTCCCGTCTACCATGGGACCGTCAACTTTAGGTGGTGCGGGAAATCGTTCCTTGTCAAGGCTACCCAGTTTGACCTTGGGCGGCTCAAAGAGACCCCCCAATTGATTGAAATTCCCTAGCAGGCCATTGACGCAGGCTACTGCTCTAACCAATTGAAGGCTGTTCTTGTACTGGGTCCCCATAGCTCCGTGGTATCCGCGATGGATCACCGCTCTGGGGGCTGCTGCTGCCATCTCTCTCGCAAGATTTACGATTGTGTCTCTCGGGATGGATGTCTTTTCTTCGGCCCACTCCGGAGTGTATTGCTCTACCTGGGAAGCGAATTCCTCGAAACCCTGCGTGTATTTCTCTACGAAGTCCTTTTGATATGTGCCTTCTTTGATCATCACGTGGGCGATCGCGAGCATGAGCGCAAGGTCTGTTCCTGGCCGTATGCGTATCCATTGATGACCCATTGAAGCCGCCTCGCTGAATCTGGGGTCAACGACCACCATCCTTGCTCCGCGATCGCGGCCGGCGGCCATGTCCTTGAGTTGCCGCAACTGCAATCCGGCAGCGGGGTTACGGCCTATGAAAAGCATGAATCGGGTGTTCTCGAAATCGTGTTCGGGCTTGCTGCTTCCGGTGGTCAACCACCAGCCTATATTCCTGGGTAGAAAGCACGTGCTGCCGTGGGAAAACACATTGGGTGAGCCAAGAGCGGTCATGAAGCGCTGAGCCAACGCCGCGTTACCCTCGGGATAGTGGAGCCAGAAAAGGGACTCAGGGCCGTGCTTCTCGGAGATCTGCCGGGTCTTTTCTCCGATTTCCTTGAAGGCCTGTTCCCAAGAAATGGGCTCGAACTTGTTCGGTCCAACCCTTTTCAGAGGTGACTTTATCCGATCCGGGTTGTAGGCTTCATGCAACAGCGCGTGCCCCTTGGCGCAGATACGTCCTACGTTGTTCCCGGCAATGAGATTACCTTCGGCCTTCCAAACGCGGTCACCTTTTGTATATACATTGATCGCGCACCAATTGCCGCATCCGTCACAAAGGGTAGGTGTAAGCTTGACTGCTTCAGGTGCCTTTGGCTTTGCAGCCCATGAATTGGGTCTCAGATAAGATCCTGCCAGGAGGGTAGCTCCTCCTGCAGCAGAGCCTATGAGAAACTTTCTCCGAGAAATGCCTCGCTTCTTTTTCATGACGCCTCCGACATGAAAGGGATCTAGATATAGATATATTTGTATATAGATATTTTGTCAAGTGTTTTTTCTTAAAAACTCAGTACAATGATTTTCATTAATATAATTACTGAAATAGAATATTCTACAATATTGTGCTGCCCGGTGGAACTTGAAAAATCCGACGCAAATCGCTTGGCTTTCACAAAACCGACTTGGGCGGAGCGGAAGTCGGTCGCCACCAGTTGACCGTCTGGTGTGATTCTTCTGGTGTGCCAATCGGCTATATACACTCTGTGGCGGATGATGGTCAGTCGATGCTCGGACCAAAGAAACGATGTGCGCTGTTACCTGGCCGAGTATTGCACTTGGGTCCGCCACGACTCTCTTGAGATTCAAGGCGGTTACTGATACAAAAGAGTCGAATGTCGCTCGAAAAGACATATGGAGATCAACGAAAGCCATGAGCCGGGATTCATCCGATGGTCTGACAATTCTTTCCCGGGGAAAGACTGTCTACCCTAACAGCCCCGACAAGACCGAACTGGAGACCTTCGTAAATAAGTATCCGAACAGAGATTACGTGGTGGATTTCGATTGCCCTGAATTCACCAGCGTATGTCCGGTCACCGGCCAGCCCGATTTTGCCAAGATAAAGATTACGTACATTCCGGATCTGAAGTGTATCGAATCCAAGTCGCTGAAATTGTACTTGTTCTCATTCAGGAATGTGGGAATGTTCCACGAGGAGATCACCAACAGGATCCTGGACGATTTGATCAGTGCTTGTCAACCTCGTTGGGCGCGCATCCGCGGTATTATGAATCCTCGGGGCGGGATTGCCATAGACGTTACCGCCGAGTACCGCCGGCCGGATTACCTCGGCACCCCCCCAAAGTAGACCGAAATGACATCCGATTCCGGTGACTGTCTCCTGTCCGTGAGAGGGCTTACGCTACCTCCATCGGCGAGGTCCGGATCTGCTCCTATTCTCTTTCAGCTCGGGCCTTCTGGCACAGTCTGGATAACCGGGTCATCAGGAATTGGCAAGACCACGATTTTGAGAACATTGGCGAGGCTGAATGAATCCAGCGGGGTAGAGGTTTTCCTGGATGGGGTTTCCTGGGCTAGGATTCCATCTATGCAATGGCGAAAGAGGGTAGTCTACCTGCATCAAAAACCGGTCCTGTTCAGGGGGACGGTCCTCGAGAATCTGGAAAAGGCTTTCTCTTTTCGTTGCCGGTCTTCCGAGAGATTGGATCTGAAATCCGTGCAAGCTCTCCTTTCAAGGCTTCTGCTGGACAGCGACGTGCTGTCCGAGGATGCGCGCCTGCTTTCCGTGGGGGAGGGCGCAAGAGTAGCTTTGGTGCGTTCACTCGCTGTGAATCCTCAGATTCTCCTCCTTGATGAAATTACAGCGGCCCTTGACCCAAGAACTCGCGACGAAGTGGTATCACTGTTAAAGGAATGGTTGTTGTCTGGAAGGCGCGGGATAGTCGGAGTGAGCCATGACGATTACGTCAAACAGGTGTTGACCGGCCGTGAGATTTTCTTGGGCTGATGATTGACGCGAGGAGGTCTGGATGACGAATCCGCACGTAGTGCCTATTTCTGATGCGCAGTTGGCGTTAAGTGCTCTGCTGGTTCTAATCTCCGGTGGAGTTGCCGCCTTTTTCAGGCTCGGCCTGCTCAAATCTCTACTGTGGGGGACAGTACGATGTGTGGTTCAGCTCAGCCTCGTCGGGTATGCCCTCGCCTGGATTTTCGCGGTTGATCGGCCGGAACTGGTAGTGGTCATCATTGGGGTCATGTGCGCGGTGGCTGCGAGCACCGCAACTCGGCGGACTCCCAATGTTCAGGATTTTCCTGTGATGATAGCGTTCGTATCGCTTGCAGCGAGCACGTATCTCATAATGGTGATTGTTTCTGGGGTAATAATTCGGGCTGAACCATGGTACACGGCCCGAATAGTCATACCGATTTCAGGGATGATCCTTGGAAACGCTGTCAGTGGAATAGCTCTTTCTATTGACCGTCTGTATTCCGAAGTGCGATCAAGGCGGGACGAAGTGGAAGCGATGTTGTCGCTCGGCGCGACCCCGTGGGAGGCCGTGCAGGACTGCGTTCGTGAGGCCATTCGTTCAGGAATGACGCCGGTGATTAATTCCATAATGGTGGTCGGTCTGGTGAGTCTCCCGGGGATGATGACCGGCCAGATTCTCGGGGGGGCCGACCCGGCCGAAGCTGCCAGATATCAGATCGTGGTCATGTTGATGATTGCTGCAGCTTCGGCTCTTGGAAGCATGCTTCTCGTCGGGTTGTCTTTTCGCCGCCTATACACGAGGGACGACGCGTTGAAGCCTGAACTATCACACAGCAAGTAATGTGCAACGCTTCTTGCTCTGCGTTAGAAGCACCGCCTGTAAATCATCAATCGCAACAGTATTTATCCCAGTATTTCAGTGCCTTCTTCAGGTCGGCAAAGTCACGGCATTTGTTCTCAGGTGAAGAGGAGGCGGCCTTCAACTCGCATTTCGCACAGACAACTACACCTTTGCCCTGAATCATTCCCGTGTTGTGGTGTCCTTTGACGCATATGCGCACTCTTGCGTCAGGGTCGTCCGCTTCAGCCGAACCCAAGTGGAGACAAAACAGGGATGACGCCACAGCGATCAACATTAACGGCCTTCTCATCCTAACCTCCCTGAACTCGGACAAACTCAATCAAGTATTGCCAGGCAAGACTGGGGGCTTGCCATTGTCTTGCAAAAACATACTCAAAAGACCGGCAAAATGCCGATCGAGCAAGTTTAATACTACGCTTGATATTGCAGCAAGAATTTTTGTTCCATTCGTTTTATACTTTAGGCAGACTTCAAAGTTCAGATCCTTTTATCAGGTGACTTGGGCCCTTTCCGTGCAGCGCACTGGGCACGAGTTCGAGCCAACCCCAGATCAGTGCTGCCACTGATCCATCAGGAGATAATCTGTGAATTGGACTCCATTCTATGCTGCCATGGTTGGAGCTGCTGCCGCGGTTATGGGCCTCCTGTTCGTCGCCGTCCAATTGAGCGCAGAGAAACTGCCGGCTGATGTCCGTGACGGATGGCAGTCAGTCGCGTTTTGCACGTTCTATTTATTCCTTACAGCGTTTTTTCTTCCTCTCTGGTTCTTGATCCCCACTTTTGATGCGCGTGAACGACCTGAGATCACTCTGATCGTCGCGTCAATCGGGGTGTTACGGTCAGTCCGTGCTTCTATTCCGATTTGGCACGGGGTGCTTCGAATCGGGGGGAACCGCTGGTGGGAAATGCTGTGGTATTCCTTGGGACCTTTGATCCTATACATGCTGATCCTTTACGAGGCAGGCAAAACTTATTACGGTCACTGGAGCGAATCCACAGACCAGAACATAGCGATTTTCTTGCTCATACTGTTCAGCCTCGGTCTTAAAAACGCCTGGAATCTGTTTGCGGAAGCTGCTTTCCAGTCCAATAACAAGACGCCCAGAGGCAACGACTGAGCGGACGAAAAGCAGAGAATTATCCAGCGACTGCTCAGCGAACCGCTCCGAACCAATTGCTCAACATATTTCTGACCCTATCCAAGGTCGAGTAATGCCTTTGCCATAAGTTTGCATTACCGCTTCAAGACCTTCATCTCATTCGAGGCGCTAGGTGACGAAGCGATCTTTGACACCACAGAACGCATGTTAGCGTGAGGCATCGTCCATGCTTTCCGATAGAGACGTTGGTTCGTTAGGTTTTTAGTGACTTGATCTGCGCGAACCTGTCCTCACATGATTGGATGGTCAGGCGACGGTGAGATAATTGATTGACCGAATGGACTATCCTGGGGTAAAGTCACACATCCTTATATACGAGTGATTTTACGCCCCACCCGTTATGACGACTAAGGAGGAACCTTAGAACCTCCAAGCGTGGGGCACAGCGATCCGATCGGACGGAAGTGGTGTCCGCGCGCAGCAAACGCGTTTTGGTCTGCTGGTGGTGGGGTTTGTCCAAGATGCGGTACACCGGATCACCAGTGGATTCGTTCAAGCCGCTCGGCCAGGATTCTTTCCGGGCATGAATCCATTTTGGCTGACGATTGGATTCGATTGGAGGTGGTGGAGTGAGACCTTCAGGGTTTATCGTGCTGAAGAAAAGGTTTCCTTTGCGCTCGATGTGGGCAGTTCTGGCAGTATGCGCAGGCTTGATGCTGAGCCCGACTCTCTCTGCGGCTCAGGAAGGAAATATTGCGAGGGATCTGGCCAATCCGTTCTCCAGTCTGTGGAGCATTGTAAACCAGATAAACTTCAACCAGCTGAAAGGTGGGCTATTTAAGGAATCTCACACTCAATTCAACTGGAACCTACAGCCGGTGATGCCCCTCCCATTGAACGGCCTATACAATTTGATAAACCGGCCTGTCTTTCCGTATTACAAGAATCCATACCTGGACTCGGCAGGAGAAATCGCCTACGCGTCGGGTTTGGGTGATATCCAGCTTGCCAGCCTCATCGTACCGAACAAAACGGAAGGAATCATATACGGGCTGGGTGTAACGTTGATTGCCCCTACAGCCAAAGATTCCGTTCATATCGGCCAGGGACTATGGCAGGCTGGGCCTACTGCCGGCCTATTTTATGTGAGCAAGCAGTTCGTTGCAGGGGTCTTCCCGCAGCATTGGCACGCGGTTTCCGGTGTCGATAACGAGCATCCGAGCACACGCCTCACGAACCTCCAGTATGCCGTTTCTTATTTGCCTACCCCAGAGCTGACAATCTTCACGTCGAACAATATCCTCATTGATTGGACTAAAGACCCGGAAAACCGCTGGACCGTTCCAGTTGGAATCGGCGTGAGCTATCTCTTTACCTTCGGAAAAATGCCCATCAGCATCGGTATCAATTATCAAACAATCGTGAAACATCCTGCGGATCTTCCACATCAGGAATCGATTGTCAGGCTCACGTTCACGCCGGTCATTCCGTCGCCATTCGCCAAGAAGGAAGAGTGATACCGGAGTGCTTCACAGCAACCGATGGAGGCGAAACCACGGTTCGGAACACCCAGCAAACGGTTGAGGCGTTGAAAGGAGGAATTTCAGATGGGAAAACGTTCAGCTAAACTTCTCTCATTTGCTGCCCTCATAATACTGATGGTGTGCGTCACGGAATCGTATTCGTGCATGTCATTTCGAGTTACCGCGAAAGATGGAAACATCATGATCGGGCGGACCATGGAATTCGGGGTTGACAGTCAATGGAAGCTCGCCGTGGTCCCTCGCAACATGCAGTTCACTAGTCCGGCGCCTGGAGGCAAGAACGGCCTCACCTGGAAGAACAAGCATGGGTACGTGGCGGTAGTGGGCTGGGGCATGGACACTATGGTGTCGGACGGCTTGAATGAAGCCGGCCTCTCATTCGGTGGCCTTTGGTACGAGCCTGGGGTGAAATATCAGGACGTAGCCCCTGGAGAAGAATCGCGCGCTCTTGCCCAGACAATGTCCGGGGCATGGATTCTGGGCAACTTCTCGACGGTCGATGAACTGAAACAGGCGGTGACTGAAATCAAAGTTTTTGGGTACGTGGTGCCCGCATTGCACATGTCGCCTCCCGCTCACGGCATCATTTACGACGCGAACGGCAAGTGTGTCGTAATGGAATTCGGGGACGGCAAAGTCAATCTTTACGACAATCCGCTCGGCATTCTCACAAATGCTCCTGATTTTCCCTGGCATGTCAATCACTTGCGCCAGTTTATAGGAATGAGCGACGAGAATCCGAAAGCCAGGGACATGGCTGGAGTCAAACTGATTCCCACCGGCCACGGGGCGGGCATGATCGGATTGCCCGGCGATCTGACTCCACCGAGCCGCTTTATTAGGCTGGGAATCACGACGCATTTCGCAGACAAACCTGAAAATGCCGACAAGGCGCTCAATGTCAGTCAGCACATTGTAAACGCATTTAATATCGTGAGCGGTATGGTAGTCGAGAGATCTCCGGAAGGAAAGATCCTGGCTAGAGAGACAACTCAGTTCGCTACATTCAGAGATCTCAAGAGCAAAGTCTTCTACTTTCAAACGTACGAGAACCTGGATCTGCGCAAGGTTGATTTGCGCAAACTAGATTTCGCAGGCGATAAGGTCAAATTCATCAACATGTACGGGGATGGACAGTCCGTAAAAGACATAACCGATTCGGCCAAGTAGGTGTGGAGGCAGCGAATCTGGGGACGCCTCCATTAACGGCGCTCTCCCTGCGCCGAAGATAGAAACGGCCGCTTGATTCGGCCTCCAGACCGACTGATAGTAATGCGCTTTCAAAGAAGTAAGATTGGGGGGACCCTCTTTAGTAAAGAGTTTCCCCCCAAACCTCCTCCCAGAAACTTCTATCATGTGCCGGAACCTCCATTTCCTGAAAGGAAATTTGGGGTTCCGGCGAGTGCTAAAAGTTCTTGAGGTGGGGTTCGGGGAGGAACTTCTTACAAGAAGTGCCTCCCCGATTTTACATGCTTAAAAGTGAAATGGTATGACATCTTTATTTTGACTTGCGTTGTTTTGGTGAGGAGGAACGATGAAATTCTTTTTGACTCTGGCACTCATAGTGAGCGCATGCTTGCCGTCACACGTTGCTGCACAGACTCCTTGTCTGGGAACATCGGCACTTTTATCATGCCCCGGTGCGCTTCAAGAATCACCCACAGAAGGAACCAAGACCTGGGCAATTGCCGGCTTGCCTGGCCTCAATCTCGGAAAAATTGCGCTTAATCCGTTCGTCCAGGTGGGATATCAAAAGGTTGCCTCGAATATTAGTTTTCCCATCCAGGTCCAACAAGTGATTCCCGTAGACAACACACTGCAGATCGGGACCATGGAACTCCTGCTTCAGGACGCCTCGTTTTGGACTGGAATTGCAGGCCTCAATGTGGTGCTGAATCCGACGTGGTCCCTGTTTTCTGCGGTCGGAGGCTTTGTGCCCCGAGATGTGATTGCACCTTCCATCCTGCCGATACGCATTAACGGTATCACTCTTCCTTCTCGAATCGATTTTACGGGCGATAACGTGGAATACTGGTTTATTCAGGCGGGTGCCTCGTATGCAATAGGTGGAGGTTGGTCGCTCCTGGCTGGCTATTTCTGGGACCATTTTGGCATGGTGGCAGTTGACCCGCGTATCGGACAGATTCCTTTCCCCAATCAGTCGCTCAGGGCTGATTTCTTGACTAAAACCGCGGTTCCGTTCCTGGGCATAGGATTGACCGATCTGCAACTGAAGTATAAGGCATCAATCATCTACAGTCCTCTTGCCCAAAGTCGATGCCTGATGGCCTCCAGAAGTTCTCAAGGTGGTACGTCCCAATTGCTCTATACTTTCAACAAGCCAGGCCAGTTCCTGGCAGCCAATATGGAATATGACTCTCAGCTTAGCAAGGAATACTACATGAGCTTTTGGGCTGCAGCTTCTTGGGTCAAAGTGACCGGAGGCGGAAGTTTCGAGTTTAGCAGCGCCGTAGTCAACGGAGGGAGAAGTGAATCCGGTGCTTCAATATCAAAGTACTCGCTCGGCGGAGGCATCGGACTTGGAATGGTTTTCTAAAGAGGATAGCCACTGGCAGCTCTTGGTTGAATGATTCCAGGCAAGGCAGCGGGTCATTTGACTGATGAGTGCCTTGGTCTGGAAGCTGAACTATCCAGGAATGCTTGTGCTGCCTTGTCTCCATCCATTGAGCCTTACACCTCGTCTTAAGTGATCCCGGAAAACCGCGACCACAGGGCACGATGTCCGAAGCATAACCTGCTAACTACCTAGAAAAGCAGCACTGTTCTAATTCAACCGGACACAGTCCACGTGGTAAATGTTGCCGTATCGCTGTCGCGGGCGTCAAACGTCGGCCCGATGGACATCGGGATACTTCCCATAATGCTCACCCTGGTACTTACAAGTTCACGAA
>JACRDE010000164.1 GCA_016212935.1 Desulfomonile tiedjei
GTGTGCCTGCCAGCTCTGGTTGTAAGCCAGGCTGCTATGCGAACTGTAATCTCGGCCCTCGGTGTCGGGTCAAGCGCCTACAGAACCGGTTCCCTGACCATGCGAGCGCGCAGATTTGCTTATCGCCAACTGCGGCCATGCCCTCCGATAGCCCCGTCGAGCTCGTCCACAAGAGTGGAAGCGTTCCGGTAAGAGCAGCTCATTCTTCCTTGTGGCGATTCGTCAGAAAGTGCACTACTTCACCGGCGAGGCGCATTCTTTTTTCGCCATTGCCTGAGCGTTATGACATCGGCGCTGCCCCATGTTGCCTGTCTCCAACAAACAATTACCAACCGACACTAAAGGCGAATGCGCCTTTGCTTTCTACTTGCGGTGGGATTCGGGGAGGAACTTCTTCCACGAAGTTGCTCCCCGATTCTTTCCTATTTGAATGCGAACCGCCATGAATTGATTCGAGCCGCAACCAGTCTCCGGTCTTTGGGAGAATAATTGACCGAACAGAGTGTTTCTTGAATTTTTTGTCGAAACAGAGCATCTGTAATTAGAAACCCTATGGAAGAGGAGTTCCCAATGTCCGAATGTTCCATCACATCGTCTGACCAGGCAAAGAACTGGCCGGAGGGAGTCATTTCAGCGAAGATCACTATGAATCCATATATTCTCGTCATGGCCGGCGAGGAGGCAGAAAAGCGCGGAATGAAATTGTGGGAGCTCATTAATATTGCGATTTGGGAGAAGTTGGGCGAACCGTCTTTCGATGATCTGACGGAATTCGCGGCGAATCTCGAGATCTTTGACGAGGATCCCAAATGGAAAAAGCGTCTAAAAATTGTGGCTAGCCATGAAGTAACGGTTGCAGAGATGAAAGCGGAAAAAGCGTTAGCGATGGACCCGCTGAAAGATATTGGTGATGACGGTGAGGGTCCAGGATGACAGGAGGTGGCTCATGCCCATACTCAGTTACAGGTGTAAG
This sequence comes from Desulfomonile tiedjei, assembly GCA_016212935.1. Lineage (GTDB taxonomy): Bacteria > Desulfobacterota > Desulfomonilia > Desulfomonilales > Desulfomonilaceae > Desulfomonile > Desulfomonile tiedjei_A. The sequence continues at coordinate 974 of JACRDE010000164.1, forward strand.
GAATGTGGAAAAGAATTCGCGAAGATACTTTTGAATCCGAATAGGCCCCCGAGGAGTTGTCCGGTTTGTGGTGCGGCTGAGCCCGAGGAATTAGGCCCGGCTTTTAGTCAGGACATGATTTCATTGGAGCGAATGATGTGCTCTTCATGCGATTCTTGCGGAGACAGCTCGTGTGGAGTAGCTCCTGCTTCCTGATAGGCCCTTGATTCGGGGCGGGCCCCCGAAAAAACCGCTCCTAACAGCCGCCAGGGTCTGATAAATGAATATGTAGCGAGGTCGCGTGAAATTCGGAAGCTCCTCTGACACCAGAAGACGATATATTGGTAGAGCGCGCGAATGAGTTCTTGGGGTATGAAGGCTTTACCTGTTATCGTGCCAAGGACTCGCCGGATGGAATCGATTCACAGTCTTGCAGTCAAAACTGTTTTGAAATGTTAATCCAGTTGCGAAACAATACTGAATCCGTAGTTGGATGGTGCCACAGTCGGCTGCGATTCTTACGCCTCAAACCATTCCTCGTGATGCGGTTCTTCGCGAATCTGCCCATTTTCTCCAGTAAACAAGTTCTATTAGCCTCCGGACCCCTTGTACTCGTGTTGCTCGGCTTGGTTAGGGCCTCAGAAGGTGTCGATCAGTTTTGGAGCGAACTCGGCATTTCTCAGAATCCTGAATCTTTGCTCCGGGACATACTTTCAAGGCAGGAGTTTAAGGAGTCCTATTGGGCCTCGTTTTTCGGATCTTTAATCAGGTGGTTTATAGAGGTTGTAACCAAATTATTGGCCAGGATTTTCGGCGGCTGGGGCCTGGACATTGAGGCAGAGATGGTATGGACCGGCGTTGGAGCCTTTTTCGCTGTTGTCCTGCTGGCCGCGATCCTCGTTGGAGTGTTCTTTGCTGTCAGGTCCTTTCTTTCACGCTCGGGCAAGCCTCCTGGACCTCCGTCGTCTTCTTCTCCTGTTTTTGAAAGCAGCCACCAACATTTGGGCCTGGCGCGCTCAATGGCTGAGCGCGGCGAATACCGAGACGCCCTCATTCACCTGTTCAGGTACGCATTGATCAGTCTGGGTGAGCAGGGGAGATTAGGTTTCTACGCTGGAAAGACAAACCGAGAAATTCTCCAAAGCCGGCACCTCGTTAGATCGGATCGTGAACTACTCTGCGAAATGATTCCGATTTTCAATTGTATCAGGTACGGCGACTTTCCGTGTGGAAAGGCCGAGTACGAAAGGTTTCTAACACTTACCGATCGCCTGGTACGCCTATCCGAGGTGTCATGAGTACACGGCAAAAGATATTGCTTTTGTTGTCTTTTCCGCTAGTTGCCTTGGTGTCCGCCCTTCTGATTGGACAGGGTTCGAATGTAGAGCTCATCCCGACCTCTTCATCCTATTCCACCGGGCCTCCTGGTACTAAAGCCCTGTATCTTCTCTTGCAGGAGCTTCATCTGGCACCCGTTAGGTACAGAAAAGCTTTTCGTGATCTCGACTCCCACGTGGGCATCATGATTGTGACTGATCCAAAACATACGGATTACACCAGGAGGCAGGCGCGTAATCTGGAGGAATGGGTCAAGAAGGGAAATCAGCTGCTAATCTTCGAGTCTGCGCGGTCGTCCTCTAGCAGGGCAGCGTCTGTCGACAGCGTGAGCAAGTTGTCATTGAAGTCAGTTGTTCACGGCCCGGCAAGCTATTTCGGACTGCGGTTGAAAGAATTCCCCCACCAGCCTCGAAAAGAACTCAATGTGAGACTGCCTGAATTAAGGCAACAGATTGCTATCAGTGTATCAGGCGAGACGCGGTGGCAGGAGCCTTCCGCTGAATGGACGGTTCTGGCCACGGACGAGTCTGGTCCGTTGCTGTTGACCAAAAAGATCGGCGAGGGCCGGATTTTTGCGTGCAGCGATCCGAGCCTCATCTCCAATCGATACATAGACCGGGAGCAGAACCTCAGGCTGGCTCTGGGCTTAATGGCAGGGAAGGGCCGCCGTGGGCAAATACTTTTCGACGAATTCCACCACGGACACCGCACGGAAGAGAGCTTTTGGACCTACGTGGGGGCATCGGTTTTCGGATGGGTATTATTTCAGATCGCTGTTGGATTCGCCGTCTTTTTCTATTCCAGAAGAGCGGAACTTGCAGGCCGGTTCAGATCCCTTTCGCGTGAGAGCGGGCGTTCCAAGCTGGAATACGTGGACTCTATGGCAAACATCTTTGAAACGCGCAAAGCTGCTTCCGCAGCACTGGAAGCAATTCTGCAGAGATTTCTCGGCCGCGTTTCCCGCGTCATCGGTATTCCTCTCAAGAGTCTGGAAGAGGAGTCTCTATCAAGGGCAAGAGCAAAGATTCCGGAGGGCGCCGTCGACCTTGTTGCGCTGATAAAGGAAACTCGTAGAGCGATACGGTCCGGAGAGCAGGGCGAAGTCCTCGAGGCTGCTCGCAGTCTCGCGAGACACGAATCGAATCTGAATAAGGGACTTTTCCGCACGCTGGTAGGCCGAGACCCCACGTCTGCGAAGGACGCGAAGGTGCTTTCAAGTCGGTGAGATCCTTCCTTATTTGAGTACGAACTGATATTATTCGACGGTAGATGGACAATCTTTAGGAGGAAAGATGGGGGACTTGGATCGAATTCAGAAAAAAATGGTCGCACTGGCTGACAATCTCGGCAAGGTCATACACGGCCAGGATGCGGCTTTGGAACAGCTCCTGACGTGCATGTTGGCCGGCGGGCACGCTATCCTGGAGGGAGTGCCCGGTTTGGGCAAGACTCTCACGGCCAGGACACTAGCGCGGCTTCTCGGCGCGGAATACAAAAGGATACAGTTTACTCCTGACCTTCTTCCCAGTGACATCATAGGGACTAACGTATTCAATTTCCAGACGTCGGACTTCTCGCTGCACAAGGGCCCCATATTCACTGAGATACTCCTGGCTGACGAAATCAACCGTACACCTCCCAAGTCTCAATCTGCACTTCTCGAGGCTATGGAAGAGCGTCAAGTCACTATAGAAGGCACAAGAAATCCGCTGCCTGATTTTTTCTTCGTGATGGCCACGCAGAACCCTGTTGAATACGAAGGAACTTACCCACTTCCGGAAACTCAGTTGGATCGCTTCATGATGAAAATTGTGATCGACTATCCGCCCCAGGACGCGGAACTTGAAGTAATCCGAAGTTACGCACTCGGGATCGACTTGCACGACCTGGAGTCACTGATTCCCCAGAATTTGGTTTCCAAAGAGGAATTGCTGGACTTCCGCAAGAAAACCAACAGCATAACAACTCGTGATGACATCATGGCCTACATTCAGAAGATAATAGCGGAAACCCGCGACCCTCATTACGTTCAACTAGGGGCTTCCACAAGAGCGGCTGTGGTACTGCTGAGGGCATCGAGATCGCTTTCCGCTCTGCGCGGGCTGACTTTCCTGACTCCGGATGAGGTCAAAGACGCTGCACTGCCAGTGCTCAGGCATCGGATAATACTGAGGCCCGAGGCACTCATAGACGGCTTGACACCTGATTATTATATCGAAAACATACTCAAGCGAATGCCTGTTCCAAGATGAAATCCGTGGACAACAAGGAATCCATAAGGGGCCTGCCATTCTTTCTTTCCGGAAGGTTCTTTGTCCTCTTCGGATTGGCTTCAGTGTTACTTTTTCCCCTGTATTACTACTTTCCTGGCGGTTTGCTTATTCCCCTGGCTGCCGACACAATTCTCTTGTCTGCCGCATTGATCGATTTCTTTAAGGCTTCTGCCGTAAATCGGATAAGCGTAGAGCGGTCGATTCCGCAACCGCTTGCCGTGGACCGCTCCAATGAAGTCTGGCTTGACGTGTCGAATCTCACGGGAGGTCCTGTGTTCATGATGATTCACGACGATGCGCCCCAGCAAAGCAAAAGCAAAGTGCTACCCATCAGAGCGATGGTAAGGCCCGGCAGCGGGACAAGATTCAGTTATTCTTTGACTCCCCTGGAGCGGGGCGAGGCTTGGTTCGGGGACATTCATTTCTGGATTCTCGGGCCCCTCGGGCTTGTGTGGAAGCGCGGCCGGAGTCAGGCCCAAGAGGCTGTAAAGTTTTATCCCGCACTGGCCCTGATCCAGCGCCAGAGAATGCAGATAAGATGGTCCTCGTCTCAAGACGTGGTTCGCCCGCTCAGGAAAAGGGGGGAAGGGTCGGACTTTGACAGCCTCAGAGATTATGTGCCGGGAGACGACCCGCGACTCGTGCACTGGGCGGCAACAGCAAGGCGATCAAGACCCATTGTGA
>JACRDE010000165.1 GCA_016212935.1 Desulfomonile tiedjei
CAAGGCTACGCACATGAATAGTTGATTGTGCCTTCTCATTCGTCATACCTCCCCCAAGAAAGCCTTAACTGTTAAGATCGTATGTTTTTCAACCTTATAATCCGGCACTAAGATGCGGCGTTGCCACCTTTGGGGTCGCCGCTGGCGCTGAAAAATTCACGGCTTTGCGACTGCCAACCGATCAAGCGCCACGTGATTCCTCACAGCCCCCTACGTGTCAAGACCGTCGTCAGATTATCTATAAATTCTTCTATTTCATCATAACTGTCCCCAAGCGTCTCCGTCAATCAGAATCCTTAGCGTTTCGCAACCGTTCAGTTACGGGTGGAGACGAGGCACTCCGGAGACATGTCGTTGCGAGCGCAGCGAAGCAATCTAATCGTATAGCTAGGGAGATTGCTTCGTCGCTCCGCTTCTCGCAATGACAATCTAGATTAGTCGGTTCCCCCGAATGACTGAATGTTTACAGCGTTTCCGCATATCATTGATGATTGGGTAGCACGGTGCTAAAGAAAGGGCCGTATGCAGGAATGACCGATGAGCTAGACACAACAAAAAAATCAGCCGAGTTCAGCCGAAAGAACAATCACTATCCTACCGGATGCAAATAGGATGCAACTGAAAGAAACAACAATTAAGTAACTGATATATCGCGATCTTGCGCTCCGTCAATCGGGTTCGATTCCCGCCGCCTCCACCAGTTAACTTGTTGAAATTAGACAAATTGCTCCCCAGAAAAGCCGGGTGTAACCGGCTTTTTCGCGTTTTCAGGTGAACGAACGCCGAACCCCGTTGAGTGCAGACTTATGTCTCTTCGCCAAGCACTGACTTGGTTTCTTCTTCGAGAATGGGAATCTTCTCTGAGATTGCAGTCCAGACGGTTTCCAGCTTGACACCAAAATACTCGTGGATAAGTATGTTGCGAAATCCAATGATCTTGGCCCACTCGACATCGGGGTATAGAGATTTGACATCCTCCGGAAGCCGATTCGCAGCCTCTCCGATGACCTCGAAATTCCTGATGACCGCATCCTGTGTTTTGACGTCGCGCTCGAATTCTTGGAATGACATGTCTTGCGTGAACTGTCGAATCTTCCTGCAAGATTCGAGGATGTCGTCGAGATAGAGCCTATAATCCCTGGGCATAGATCGCCTCCTCTAGGATCGAGGCACGTATTCTCGGCTTGATAGCGTCGGAGATAACGAGGTCGACCGTTCGCCCAAACAGGTTTTCCAGAAAGAACTTCAAATCGAAGTAGTTGTCAAACGTGGCGCTTTCAAAATCTACAAGGAAATCCATGTCACTGCCTTCTTTCTGTTCACCGCGTGCATAAGAGCCGAAAATTCCTATGCGGCAAACTCCAAAGCCACGGATGGTCTCCCGATTTTCCTCCAGCCTCTTTAAAATTTCGTCGCGGGACACTTTGTTCCTCCGAACACACTCAGCCGATTTAGCCAGACCCACCGTATTTCTTGGCTCCGGGTGCTTTGTGTAGTTCCGCCGTCTCGTAGTGCTTTTCTTGGGGACCGATCATCAAGGCCGTCAGGCCGTAATGGGCCATAGGCATCAGCGTCTCGCATCATTACTGCAGGGAGTTTCATCTGCTGACGGATGGACGTTACTCCATCTGATCTAGAATCCAGCGTATCCGGTTTTCGACCATCGGCACGTCGTTTTGAATTACCTTCCAGATTACGTCGAGTTTGATACCGAGATATTGATGCACAATGATGTCTCGAAGACCGCCCATTTCTCGCCACGGAAGATCGGGATATCGGGAACGGATTTCCTCGGGGACCCTCTTCGCAGCCTCTCCAATAATTTGAAGGTTCCACACTACTGCCTCAACGGTTTTTCGGTCGGAAAAGAATTCTTCGTCCGAGAATCCTGCCGTATATTCCAGGACTTTCCTGGCCGCATCCAAGATATCGTCCAGAAATACCCTATAATCCCTCGGCATAAACTACCTCGTTGAAGATGATTGGTCTGAGCCTTGGTTTAACTGTATCGGAAAAGACGAGATCGACAGAACAGCCAAACAGTTGCTCAAGGAATTCTTTTAGGTTCAAGTAATTCTGGAGCGTGGCATCATCGAACTCCACAAGGAAGTCCATATCGCTGGACTCTCTTTGTTCACCTCGGGCATACGAGCCGAAAATCCCCAGGCGGCGAACTCCAAAGCCACGGATGGTCTCCCGGTTCTCTTCCAGTTTCTTTAGAATTTCGTCGCGGGACATTTTGTTCCTCCGAATACACTCACCCGATGCGCAACACGTTTCGGTTCATCAAGCACGATTTGCGACGGCGAACCTGCGACCAGAGAATCCCTGGAGGGGCGAAGACTTTGGCCTCGTGACGAACAAAAAACGCCATTTCCTGGCGTTGAGCGTAACTCACCGATTCTGCCCTGGTCAAGCACAATCTTTACGGCAGACCGCTTGGAAAAAACCTCGCTCGTCCAAGGTCATCACGCTGTACAAACACCCCAGCCTGAAAATCACTGGCACTCAGTCGAAAGAACGGTCAGGATTCTACCGGATGTAAATCGGATGCAATTTGAGGGATTCGACCATTAAGTGTCTGATATGTTGCGATATATCGCTCTGAAATCGGTTCGATTCTCGCGGCCTCCACCAGTAATTCGCTAATATTATAGTTCTTTTGTTGCAGAAAAGGGTATGCAAAAGGTGTTCCGGAGCTTGGCCAGTTCCGAGCAAAATAAAAGCCCGTTTCGGCTCTGGTGGACGAGAGGAGTATCCAGGTTTTCGCCACCTTCGAATCCTGGAGGGAACCGGGTTCTTTCTAACGCAATGGTGGCTGGGAGGACGCCAATGCGATCACCGATGCGGCCACCATGCCGGTAACGGCAAGCGCCAACGATGCTATTGAGAGTGCGGTCCAGAATGACCGGAAGGGCCGCAGAAAGTAGAGTGCCAATCCAGTCGGAAAGAGAGCCACGACGCCAAATACGAACATGAAAAGGATCGCATCGCCAAATGCGTACATCCCTGATGAAGCTTGTGCCTGCGGGTCCCCCAGCGTTTGAAGCTGCTGGTAGTGAACAGCCCCAGAGGCCAGAAGAAATGCGGTCAGGTAACCTGCTAGAACCGCTCCCACCTTGACGAGTCTGTTGATGCTTCAACCTCCCTTCGTCTGACGTCGGAAACGTCCGTGCGGACCAGAATGGCCTGCGCAAAGGGCTGATCTATCTTCAGTGATTCCCCTGTAATCGTCAGTTTGGCGTTAACAGTATCCTCAGACAATCGTATTCCTGCTGGACAGATGAAATATCTGATACCCATGCGCTTTCAAAGCAGTAAGATGGGGAACCTTTTTTGTAAGAATGGTTCCCCAGACCCTCCAAAAATCTTTCAACTTGTTAGAATAACACAAATTACAACCCTGAAAAAGTGCCTGCAAAGTGTCGGCAAGTTTTTCAGGGGTTTTTGCATCCTGCTGCCGCTTGTTGTATCCTGCGCCTCACGTCACGGACGCTCATTGTCACACTCTCCGAGAGCAACAATATGGAAAAGAAAGACCAAGGACTTGCCGAAAAAGCTAAAGCAAGGTCCCCCGAGCAGATGAAAGCGAAGATGCTCGCTCTTGTCGAAAAAATGCTTAGAGGGATGCAACAACCGGAGCTTGCAAAAATTGCGTTTTCTGTTCAGCATTGGCAGGATGATTACTGTTCCGAAGAGGAACTTTATATTCCAGCTCCTCCGTCCGGATCTGTCCCGAAGAGCTCAATTTCCACCCACAATGTGAAGGACAGTGAGCGAAGAGGCATCTGGAGAAAAAAGATTCGGCACAAGTTGGCCCAGACGGGCAAGGACAATCTTATCTCTGTAATAATGGAAGAAGCCGAGCGAATGAGTTACCCAAATCTGCAGCACTTATCTCAGTCTTTGTTGGCGCTTGAAGGGAAGAAACGATAAGGATTGTATACATCAATGTGCAGAGCACGTGGCTTTGGTTTCCGCCCGGCAGGGCCTCCGTAGGTGAAACAAGCCGTTTGTGCCTCGGGCAGTAGCTTTTCCCGTCACTCCACCTTTTGCCTGAAAGTTTCTCCGAGAATTTTCATGTGCCGTTGTGACCGACGGGTCATGTGAGCTCATGGCAACAACGCAAAAGAGAGACTTATCGTGCGTCTAATCGTATATCTGCTTGAGAGTACACACTGTCTAGGGAGCTATCACTGAATGCAAGGATTCCGTCATGTGGGGCGAATTGTCGTCGAGCGGGGCGCAGCAGCGGACGAAACTTTCTTTTTTCCGTCGGCAACCTAACGAAATGCTTTGCTGCGCTATCACAGGAAGATTCACTGCGAATTTCTCTCCCCTACATGGCTAGATTGGCTCATGGTTCAAAATTGTTGACTAGTGAGGCGACGTCCTATAGATTGACAATTCAGATTCCGGCTAGGAATAGGCGAACACTTAAACAACTGGCTTGAGTATTAATTGGTCAGCTTCGGGCGCAGTAATTCCTTCTAATCAATTGCCCCCCGGGTCTGCCCAAGACCGCTACCAAGGCATCAATTGCGCCGCCTCACTATCTTGTTTACGTTTAGCAAATGGCGTGCCAGACACATAAGAACCTTGATACGCTAAGGTTTGTGATTTCGGCGATCATGTGATCAAGGGGTTATGGGTCGAAAAAGCCCAAGATGATAGTTTCGTGAACCTCCATCAAGCACCCCCAATACAGATACCGTATTGAAAATATTAGGTGTCATTCCAAGATGCGGTGTTTACGATTATTGGGCTTTAAACCCCCCGTTTTCTTTTGGGTGGGCGAAAAGCTGTCATCCGATTGGACTCTTGTTCGAATCGCTGCGACTCTGATACATATCTGCTTTCAAATCGGAAAATCTCGCGAAAACGTTATTCGGCAAGAAGCTTCTCCCGAATTCTTACTCCTTTGAGTCCGAGCTGGTCGCTGTGGCCTGTTCAAGCGGCCGCAGAAGCGCGCTTTTATTGAAAGAACACTCATGCGGAACTCTTACGGGCTATTCCAACTATGCCGAATCGGGATTCTAGTCGAACACCGTCCACGAGACACAAACCCTGCGATGCGAGCGCTTCGAGGAATTGAGTTCCGCTGAATCGGTCCTCTGTTGGATGCCGCACTACGTGCTTCATGAGGAAATTCGCATAGAGGGGCGGGTAGATCTCTTCAAAATAGAATAAGCCTCCCGGTCGTAGCACTCTGGACAATTCTGATATACAGCGCCGCCAATCCAGCACGTGATGAATTATGCCGAAATTCACTACAGCGTCGAATGACGAGTCTCTGAATGGAAGATCCTGAGCATCTCCTACGTAAAACGATATCTTTTGCTTCAGCGAGTCCGGGTTAGATTTTACTGCGCGAACAATCAGGCGTTCCTCCAGATCGAATGCTACGACTTCCCGGAACCCCATCCTGTTTACCAGCAGACCGGCGCCTCGACCTAAACCGCATCCTATCTCCAGGGCATTTTCTGTTTCCGCTCTACCTACCAGTCTCAGCCACTCCCGAATCTCGCGAATCTGGAAGAATACGCGTATCGGACTGTAAATCCAGACCCGTTCCGGCCAGTTCATGAGCATTTTTTCTTTTTCCGAAGGGCTTGGATTGAAAATACGTCGTAAAGGGACTACCAGGGACCTAGGATTGTTGCGGCACTTCATGGCTTACGCTCAATTAAGGTGCAGGATGATGGAAACTACCACTACAGCGAGAAACCCTGCCGGCATGTAACTGGCCTTGTTGAACAATGCAGCGGCTGTCACGGGAGTAGGGTCGTAATATACACCTCGAGCGGGTTCCAAAAGCAACTTCCATGAAAGAACTGCCGCTCCGATCAAGTAAAACGGGCCGATCCCGTTTCCAGCCACCCAATAAATCGCTATTCCGGCAAGGGCAGCCATCGAAACGCCGGCAAGGAGCATGAAAACCGACTCCGGCAAGCCCAGAACCGTCAGCGTGGTGAGAGCAGAGACTTTGGCATCCTCTTCCATGTCCACAATGTCATTGGCAATGTTCTGGCCGCCGACCTCCCATGCAGCGAGCCACAAGAAGAGAACCGCCAGAAAACCCGTAGAAGGGTTAGGGGCAACGGCATACACGCCGGCCAGTCCGCCGGTAGCCTTCACTATGGCGGAAGGTATTATCTTCAGATGGCTTACCCGCAGCAACTTGCAGTAGAGCGATTCCATGGAGGAGGAAATCAGGAACAGCAGAGCGCAAAAAGGGTTGAGCCAGTACGCGCCCACCAGAGCGATCAGCGACCATGCAGCGAACCAGATTATTCCGCTTCTGAATGACAGGGCTCCGCGAGCCACTGGATGCCGCATCAGTACTTCATCTACACGCAACACCTCCAAGGGATCCTTCGTCACCGTCAATCTTTCTTTGTCTATACGAAAGTCGATGAGGTCGTTTAGGGCGTATACTGCTGTATACCCGGCGAAAGCGGTCATCAGTCCCACGAGAATCACCGAAGCAGGGGGGAAACTGCCGAGGCACAGCAAGGCAGCCATCGCGGGCGTGCACACATCCAGAAGACCGTGGGGTGTGCGGGACAACCCCAGGAATAATTTCAAATTTATCGAAGGCAGGCCGTTCAATGCTTCCGAAAACCTGCTACTAACCTGATTCATAAAAGAAGCCTTGTAGATATGTTTATTACCAAGCAATGGCTTGGACGCGCGAAGGCGAACAATCATTCATAATTAATGGCTTTCATAGGGGAAAACCAGCTTTCCACCTAGAAAACCAATGCAGGAAGCAATTGCTGCCAGGCCCCAAAGAGCGCCGGCATAGAGCCAGACGGAAACCGAGCGGATATCGATGGGGTCTTCCAAGAAAAACGATCTTGCAGCCACCTCTACGAGCGCTACAGCAATTGCAAGCCAAGCCAGAAGTCGCTTCTTGGCTATTATTCTCGAATCACGAAACTCGTAATTCACCCACCAGGTGAAATATCCGGAAGCTATTGAAGGAGGAATTGACGCTGTCGCAATAAGCAGGCAACAATATGCTGCCCACTCGGTTCGAGGCGAATTCGCAACCAGCGCGAGGGTGTTCAGTACAGGCGCACCTATCAGAAAGCTCACAGGAAAATGCACCATCGCTGGATGGGGGTGTCTTCTGAACCACGGGTAGGAATCCAGGAACGCTTCGATTCTTGCCCTGAATCCGTCCGTCGGCTGCTTTTCTTGCGAGGCGAGAAGCCCGACGGTCTCAAATC
>JACRDE010000160.1 GCA_016212935.1 Desulfomonile tiedjei
CATTGGATTCGAGCCATATCTTGCCACCATGACGTTCAACAATCTTCTTACAGACTGCCAATCCAATCCCTGTACCGGAATATTGCTCGCGTCCGTGCAACCGCTGGAATATCACAAAAATTCGATCCTTGTACTGGGAATCTATGCCTATGCCATTGTCACGTATGGAGAACAGCCAGTGATCGCCGTCTTGGGATGCGGAGACATGAATCAAGGGAGGTTCATCACCTCGGAACTTCAAAGCATTATCAACAAGGTTCTGAAAGAGCTGCACCAGTTGCGTCTGGTCAGCGAGCACCGTAGGCAAGGGGGACCGGATTACCCGAGCCCGCGAATTCTCTATCGCAATGTGCAGGTTCGCCATGACCTGGTCCAACACGGACTCGCAATCCGTGGGCTCAAAAGGTTTACGCCGCGCACCTACGCGCGAGTACTGCAACAAATCGTTTATCAACCTTTGCATGCGCTTGGCACCATCAGCAGCGTACGCTATGAACTCATCCGCATCAGCGTCAAGCTTTTTCTTATAACGGCGCTCCAATAGGCTCACATAGCTCGAAACCATGCGAAGTGGCTCTTGCAGGTCGTGCGAGGCAACGTACGCGAATTGTTGCAGCTCGGAGTTCGAGCGCTCCAATTCTGTAAGTGTGGCCTGAAGAGCTTCTTCCATCTGTTTTCGTTTCGAGATGTCTTCCAAGACCCATATGAAATAGTTTGGCGCGTTGAGTTTGTCTCGATGTAGGGATACGGTGAGATTGACCCAGACGAATGAACCGTCGTTGCGCACCATCCTGTTTTCCGAGCAGACGGTGTTCACTGCTCCGACCAGCAGTTGACGCAGCAGGAGGATCGTTTCTCTCGCATCGGCCGGATGAATCATGTCAGAAAAGGTCAAGCCAGGCAATTCGTCGCTTGCGCAGCCCAGTATGTCACAGATCCTATGATTCACTCTCAAATAGCGTCCATCCAGCGCCACGTGGGCGATTCCCACGGCAGCCTGCTCGAACGTGGATCGGAAGCGTTGCTCGTTTTCCCTGAGCGCTTCTTCGGCTCGTTTGCGTTCAGTAATGTCTCTGGAAACATGCACAGACCCCAACAACTGCCCGTCCTGATCGAGCAGCGGCGAGCAAGACACCGAGAAAAGCCCATTCACATTCTCCTCAAAAAATTCTATCGAGTGCTCCATCCCATCTTCCAAAAGCTTGGAATGAACGCAGAAGGGCACTGGTTCCTGCATGTTGTGAAAAACCTCGTAACAAGCCCTTCCTGCCAACTCTACTGGCTCAACCCCTATCTTGGATGACATGGCCCGATTAGCCCTTACAATCCTGTGATTGCGGTCCAGTATCATAATAAGATCCGGCACGGCGTCGAAGGTCTTTTCCCATTCCTCTTTTGCTCGGATGATCTCAATCTCCGCCCGTCTGCGCTCGGTAACATCAACGCCGGTTCCGATCACGTATTCGATTTGGCCGGTTTGCCCCACAATAGATGTATAGGACCACGCGACAAGGTGCGATGCGTTGTCTTTTGCTTGCCAGAAGTTTTCATGTTCAATCGGTAATCTCCACACGACAAACCGTCTAAAAATGTCCCTGACGGCGTCTTTCTCTTCTGGCAGAAGGAACAAATCCCAGAATTCTCCTCCTTTTACCTCTTCAAAAGTGAAACCCGTCAGCTTTTCACATGCCTTGTTGAACCCCACAATTTTGCCAAGCGGATCTAACACGATGACCAAGGCCGAAACAGTGTCGAGTATGGTAGTGACAAAATTTCGCTCCTGCGCTAGCGCTAGTTGCTTCCGTTCGAGATCCCTGAACAAGAGATCGTAGGGCCGTCTGAGTCCGGTTTCAATGATCGCTTTGTAAAGGAAATAGCACGAGATGATTTTAGAATAATGCCCGATAAAATTAGAAAAACCGTAAACGCTGACATAGTACGTGAAGGATAGTTCGGAGGCCGTGAAAAAAGCGATGCTGCACAGCAGCATCGTAGTTACGGTCTTGTCGAAACTGCTCCTGTGACGGATGAGCATGACAGCGGAAGCCAGTAGGGCTAGACATATGACGTATTCGCTTATGATTTTGAACGGGGTTAGACCGACACCTTCAATGAAACAGTCTGGGAAAATGTTGAAATAAATTGCCCCCAACATACCCACTGTGATCAGCGAGAATGCGGCGAACTGGCCTTTGATGCCCATTCGTCGTCCCAGAAGCAGGGGGGCGATCAGGAACGAGCCGCTCTGGAGGTACCTCGCGGCAATCCAAAGCTGGGTGGGCAAATTGGAATCAGCATTAGGAAAAACCCCCATCCCCTTGTAAGCAAGGGCGTGAAGGAAATCAATGCTTGCAACAAATAGAGACGCCACGCCCAGGAGCATAATGTAATTGTTGTCTAAAAAGCGCCTGGTATTCCAAGCAATAAGAAATATCGCGCATCCGACGATAATGCTGAATCCTTCAGCAAGGCAGTGAAATAGGGTGTAGTTATAAAGGCTGACTACGTACAAAGTTGGCAGTGCAAGAATAGCCAGCCCAATGAGAGCATAAATACTGGGGCTGGGTTTCATCTTGATCTCCTGCGGTTGCGCGAACCATTTTGCTGCAACTGGGCCAACAATCTCGAGAGTGCCTCGGTAAGTCCGGAAGCATGTGTCTGGGAACACAAACCGAGAGGGCGTCCACAGCCATATATCATCATTTGCGTGAGTCCTGATCGTAGACCAAGACGGAAGCGTGAGTCAAGGATGGGATGGGCACTGACCCAGCGTCCTTTCCGGATGGTCATCTTGATGTTGAACAACCTATCATGCGAATCAGAGGTGATTTGACTCAATCGTTTATCATATCGTTTCATTGTCGGTCGCAAATGGTCATCAAGTCAATCAGTTTTTGCAATTCCTCCATATCATGCATTGAGATCTGGATAATTTCGAAACCTGAGACAGGCGAGCCCGTCACTGAATCCGTTCCCGACCATCTGCATTGCGCTTTTAGTACGAACGGCATCAGGTAACCGTCAGTAGTCTCGGATTGCAGGATGAACTCTCTCGTCACTCCTGCGCGAGCGGCTACACCGGCGAGTTGGAATCCCCTTTCGGTCAAGTCTTGCACTTGACCCCTTATTTCGGTGTCTGTCAGGTCACGGGCAAGTACGGACAGAATGAGATAACACCTGCGTGTTCTGCGTGCATCGAAACCTACGGTGCTCCAGTCGCCTTTCAGTAGGCGCCTGGCTACCTCTTGACCCTCTAAGCCCTTCAATGAACGCAGTTTTTCAAGAATACTCATGTACTCGGTCGGAGCAAGTTCGTATTTCTCCATTATCGGGACGTCTCCAAGCCCCCTTTTGATGTCTTTCATGATTTCGGCTGCGTCAATTTTCTTTTTCATGCGACTTCACCTTATTGATAAAGGGATATGCGCTGTCCAGACTCTTGGGTTCGTTCATCACCACCGATTATTCGGGCTCATTTTTCATGTCCGAGAAGCCAACCATTACGCTCGTCCTAAGACTGGAGATTTCCATTCGAATGAAGTTTGGAATCTCAGCCTGTCAAGGTTCGTGAAGCTGTTGCACTCTTCACCACTGGAATAGCGTTTTTCACTGGGGCTGGAATTCCCGTCCGGGGCCCTCGGGGTGGTTCTGGCGGCGGAGGACCCACTAACAATGCTCTGACGATAATACTTCCGAGATCCATGTCAATCAACCATTTGGTTTGACGGGCGACGCGGTGCATGAGGATACCCAAACATATCGGCTACCTTCATCGGCTTTTCTGACGGTTCCGGTTTCAATCGATTGAATATCCTCTACCCATCTCGAGCTGAGGGACCTCCTTCGAGGCGAACTTAACGCGTGGTCTCAATGAACTCGTCCTACCGTTTCCCAAAACTTCCTGCTTTTCCCGCACTTGCATACAGGTCCGCTCTGACGCTCTTTCTGAAAGGGAATTCGCTGATTTGATTGAATCCGACCTCTTTCCGGGTACGAGACCTGTTCTTTACAACGTGTAAAAAAAGATGACATCGCTTTGACTGAGAGGGACGCTGCACCCTGTTCCGGCCCCGTCCTAGTCCACTTGTTTGGCAGCCTTGTGACAGGCCCTCAAGCAGTTCACGAATCTTTGGCATACGGGTTGCACATGCCAAAGCAGCCAGGAAACAAGGGTCTTTAAGAGACTTTATAACCCAATAAGGAGGTTTGCGGGTATGAAACGATTTTATCGCATATGGCCAGCCTTTGTAGCCCTAGCCATGCTGCTCGTTCCGGAGTTGGTAATGGCCGCAGGCGGAAAGGCAGAAATGTTGATTGTCGTAGCGGATAACCGAACTGTCGAGTCGGGTTGGTTCAAGTTTTGGATAGATGCGTACAACACGGACCCATTCATGTTCGGGCTCTACTGTACGCTTTTTACCGGCTTCCTGGGTGTCTCCCTGGGGTTAATCACTGACCAAATCATGAAACGAACCGGTCTGGACCTCACATCCAGAAAACTAGTCGAGCATTGATTCCAGAGAGGACAGAGGAGGACTGAACTATGGAATGGTTGTACATGTATATGCCCATAGCCGGGATCGACATATTCTGGCCGGGTCTGGTTCTTATAGGATTTTCCGTTGGAGTTATCGGTGGCTTCTTCGGAATGGGCGGGGCGTGGATGGTTACTCCCGGATTGAATATCCTGGGTTTCCCAATGGCTTTCGCAATCGGCACTGATATCGCCCATATTGCCGGGAAGTCTATGGTGTCTACCTTCAGGCATTCCAAATTCGGGAATGTGGACTACGTGCTCGGTCTTACAATGGTAGTCGGAACGGTCGTAGGAATTGAATGCGGCGCCCAGATCGTCATGTGGCTGGAGGCCATAGGCAAGGTGGGGCCCGTAGTTCGCTGGGTGTATGTCGGCGTGCTCGCCCTGATCGCACTGATGGTGTTTTCCGACTACTACAAAGCCCACAAGAAGAAGAAGGCAGGCGTTGTGGACGAGCACGGCGCTGTCGGGTTCACCTGGTACAAGACCCTGCACAAGATCAATATCCCCCCAATGATGCATTTCAAGGTTGCGGGGATTTACTGTTCCGCATGGCTCCCGATTTCGGTGAGCTTTCTCACCGGCGTGCTGGCTGGTTTCCTGGGGATAGGCGGCGGATTGCTTCGTATGCCCGCTCTGATCTACCTGGTTGGCTGCCCCACGCACGTTGCAGTCGGCACCGACCTCTTTGAGGTCATGATCTCCGGACTCTACGGGACATTCACCTACGGCGTGAAAGGTCGAATCGAGGTCTGGGCCGTGTTCGTCATGCTTTGCGGTGCAGCCATAGGCGCTCAGATAGGAACAGTTGCCACCAAGTACGCCAAGGGTTACGGCATCCGTGTAGCCTTCGGTCTGGCGGTTGTAGCCTGCATGATCTCCGTCATCCTGAAGCAGTACAAGATCGATCTGGCCGCGACCGTAGTCATTCTGGGAGCGGTTGGCGCCATCTGCGTTTACATTTGCGGCATCATGTTCAAGGGTGCAGCTAATGAACTCCGCGAAAAGAAGGCCAATTCGAAGCTCGCAGCCGCATAGTCGGGAACCCGAGAGAGGAGAGATACGAGAATGAAATCCAAGATTCTCTGTTGCATAGTGACTATGATAGTTGCCCTGTGCGTGGCAGCGCCTGCCAACGCGGCCGATGTCGCCCAAGGAAAGTGTGTGAGTTACGACAAAGACAAAGGCGTGTTGGTTATAGAAGAGTTCAATACCAAATTCAGCAAGGAAAACAAGTTCGGCGAACCCACGGGCAAGCAGTCCACATTCAACACCAAGGAAGCGTTGGTGGGCATAACTCCGACACCCGGTGATATCATTAGACTCGCTTACGACGGGAAGAGCGCGGACAAAAAGACTTTCCGAGTGATGAACGTGACGAAACAGGATTTGATGAAAAAGTAGTATCGCTGGAGTCTATTCAACCAACTCATCTCTGAAATCTGGAAGCCAGATCGGGAAGAGTGAACCGGGGAGGCACTTCTTGTAAGAAGTTCCTCCCCGAACCCCACCTCAAGAACTTTTGCCACTCGCCGGAACCCCAAATTTCCTTTCAGGAAATGGGGGTTCCGGCAAATGATAGAAGTTTCTGGAAGGGGGTTTGGCTTTACCAAAGAGGGTCCCCCCAATCTTACTTCTTTGAATGCGCATTAGTATTGGCCGGAGCTATATCGGTGCGGTGTCGACTGTTTCAGGCGCCCAGGTAAGAATATTCCCCCACAACTTAATTCTAACCGCTGAACACCTTTTCCACCGGGCATGTTATTTCGTAAACTGAGGCGCTTTACTTCACCCTCTGGCCGATGCTTTCTCTTGGGCATTACAGGGAATCCAGTAGGGAGGAAAGATGTGGACATTTTGAACACCGAACAGGATCATCGCGCGGCAACGCCGAACGTCCATTATTACTTTCTTACGGTCGCCTTCTTCTCGGGTATGGCTGTGATGGGCGTAGAAATATGTGCAAGCCGATTGATGGCGCCCTTTTTTGGAACTTCCCTCACCATTTGGACAGTAATCATCGGAGCGACAATGATCGCCCTGACCGGAGGATACTATCTGGGGGGAATTCTCGCCGAAAAGCGCCCGAGAATGTCTGTCCTGGGGACTCTACTCTTTGTTGCCTCGCTATTCATGATTTTCTTGCCCTATATTGCCCAGCCTGTAATGGAAGTAACCCTCGGTAGATTCGTTCGGGAAACTACAGGTTCCCAAAGTAATAACGCCATTATCGTGTCGCTGACCATCTGCGCCCTTCTGATTTCGGTACCGGTGGTAGTTCTGGGAATGACTTCACCGTTTCTCATCCACCTGGATTCTTTGCGGTCCGGCTCCGTAGGCCGCACGTCAGGAAAGATTTTTGCCTTTTCAACCCTCGGGTCCATTCTCGGGACTTTTCTGCCCGCCTTGGTTCTCATACCTCTCATAGGAACCAGGCTTTCGTTCCTGCTGTTCGGCGGACTGCTGCTGTGCGTGACCATGTGGTCCATCGAGCGGCAGAGGCTCATGGTTTTGGTGATATCAATCACGGCCTTAGCCATGGCCTTCCTGATGGGAATTCAGGGTTGGGGTACCGGACGAAATCGGTATCTGGTTCAGGAAAAGGAAACCAATTATCAACTTGTGCGGATTTTTCGTTCGCCCATTCAGAGCGAGAATGCTAACAACACCAAATACAGCACTATCCTGCTCACCGACGCAGGTCTCGGCCTCCAATCCATGTGGGTGGAAGGCCAATCGTATACGGATTCGTGGCAAGATTTCTTCGCGGTTGTCCCGCGGGTATATGAAAAGTGCGCTACTGGAACTTCTCCCAAGAACCTGCTCCTGCTGGGGCTCGGAGGAGCCTGCGCGCCTTATTTGATATCTCAGCTGTATCCTGACACTCTAATCGACGGTGTTGAAATTGACGGAGCACTCATTGATGCGGCAAGACCATATTTTCCCTTCTCTTCAACCAAGAATTTGAACATTCATATCAGTGACGCTCGATTCTTTCTCAGGTCGACATCGAAGGAGTACGACGTCATCGTGATAGATACTTTTCGACCTCCGCTGATTCCGTTTCATCTCGCCACGGTGGAATTCTTCGAGCAGGTGAAGCAGCACTTGACTCAAAAGGGAATAATGGCCATGAACATTGGCTCTACTGGCGAAAAAGAGGTATTCACGGGAATTGCCAATACAATCGCGGGCGTTTTTCCGAATGTCTATTTTGCTCGATACTTTTCACCTCAGGAGCACGAGAGTCTCTTCACAAGTCAATTTATTGTAGCTTCTGTCGATGATCTATCCTTGGATAAACCTGAGAGCGAAGACAGGATTTTCTCAGTGCCGAATCCGGAATGGAGGGAGGTTTTCGAGACAATGAGGGACCCGAGCGGCTTCGATGTCCTTCAATACTCCTATTTCAGGAGAATTCGGTTTGACCCCCAAATCCCATTTTTCACCGACGATATTTCTTCGCTTGATACCATAGCGGAAAGAGAATTCCTGGGGCTAATCCTGGGGCGAGGCATGTAGGATGAGCCGAACTGTGAGCATTCCTCCACTGCAGGTCTTCTGCTGGCTCGCTACGTGGGTGCGGGGCCAAACGGTCATGCAGGGACTAACGGGGGAGGCGACAACACCCTGGAAGAATCCTTGTTCGTTTTGATGGGGCATCGCCACACTTGACAGCCCTATTTCTTGGTCTTTAGCAAGTCTTCAAGGGAAGCGAACGGCCTGTACGTGGAAGACGGCTCCTGTCCATCCTCCGGTGAGTCCTCCCAATGCCACCCCTCTTCGAGATATCGCGCATGCTCCTTGTCATGGCAGCTAGTGCAGAGTAGTTCCCAGTTCCTGCCGTCAGGGGGGTTGTTTTCATGGTTATGATCTTTATGGTGAACAGTGAGTTCACGGAGTCTCTTGCCCGTGAACTCTCGGCCGCAGCGTCCGCATATATGCGGAAAAATTCTTAGGGCCTGTTCTCTATAGGTATTTTCTCGACGCTCCGCGCTGCGTCGAGCTTCGGCCACGATCTGGCTGAGTTTGTTGCCTTCGGTCCGTGGTCTTCTCGGCGACATTTGCCGGTCCTTCCCAGGAAAAAGTATATCCTATGTCACTAAAGATATCTCACCCGCGGTTCTGAGGTCAACTCGTCGGATACGACAAGTTGAAATTACGGTTCTCTCGGGAAGAGATCCTTTCGTAGAAATTGATATTCACGTTCCGCGTCTCCTCCTAAACACCCGGCCTCTTCGTCGACTCCTTGTAATGTTCCACTACCGATTTGAGTTACTTGCGCTGGCAACGACGTGCTCAGGCCGAATTTCGCTCCCACTAATGGGTGAACCGACACTAAATAAAAAGAGCTTGACCTGTCTACTGCTTCATAGCCCAGGCTATGTTTCCAACTGAGGGGAAACCCCGAACACTGTCACAAAGGAGTAGAGGCATGAAGACATTTCAAGCCAAGCGAGTAACCAAACATTTCACACGGACAATCGCTGCTTCGCGTTCCGAGATCTTTCCGCTCCTGTGTCCCGTTAGGGAACACGAGTGGATTGACGGCTGGACCTGCGAGATGATCTATTCCGAGACCGGCGTCGCGGAGAATAACTGCGTTTTCAAGACGTCTTTTCCACGCGGGGTTGAGGAAACCTGGGTGGTCAGTCATTACGATACAGAGGGCTTTGAAATCCGATTTGCCGTCGTCAATCCGGAAGGCTACGTAATGAAGCTCGATATTTCCCTACAAGAGCGCGGAGACGATTCAACTGACATGTCTTGGACCAATAACTTCACGGGCTTGACCCCGGAAGGCAACGAATTTATTGCCAACTACGACGGAGAAACCTATGCTGCTGCCATGCAGGGTTTGTTCGCGGCCCTGGAACACTATCTACGAACTGGCCAAATGCTCAAGATTGGTCCCAGGCATATTAAGTGGCATTTATTCTCACGCAGGTCCTGAGAAAAAGCGAGCCGCATTGAGCGCCGGGAGGATGTCTCTGTGTACACCATCGGAAGATTGGCGAAGAAATACCATCTGTCACGTAGCACGCTTCTGTACTACGACTCCATTGGACTGCTGCGGCCATCCTCCCGAACCGATGGATCTTACCGCGTTTACTCGGAAGAAGATGCCAGGCGACTCGAGCAAATCTGCACGTATCGCGCCGCTGGGGTCCGGCTTGCGGAAATAGGCAGGGTGCTTGATTCGTCAGAGAATGAACTGGTGTCCGTTTTGGAGCAGAGACTTGAGGAACTAAATGACGACATTGAGCGTCTTCGTCAGCAACAGCACCTCATAATAGGGCTGTTGAAGAACAGTGAGCTTTTCGAGCGTATGGGAGTCATGAGCAAGGAAACTTGGGTGTCGCTGCTTTTGGCGTCAGGGTTCAGCGAACAAGATATGCATAGGTGGCATGTCGAGTTTGAACACCTGTCACCGGAGAAACATCTGAGATTCCTGAAATTCCTGTGTGTCCCTGAGGAAGAGATCCGGATCATACGCTCATGGGCAGGCGCGCAGGTGGGGGTCATGCAATCGCTGGACAAAACATGAGCTGTGAAGCAACAGTTTTTCTGAGAGACACAGGATCATCATTTGAGCAACTAATGCAAAGATGCTTTCAAATCAGCGAGGTTGGAGAAACCTACTTATACTAACTTCCATGGCGGAAAGCGCCACAACGAAGCATGAAAACGTCTCAGTAGGACCGGCATCTTGGCGGTCTCCGTCAAGTAGTTTTCACAGGAATGCGCATTCAAAGAAGTAAGATTGGGGGGACCGTCTTTAGTAAAGAGTTTCCCCCCAAACCCTCTTCCAGAAACTTCTATCATTTGCCGGAACCCCAAATTTCCTTTCAGGAAATG
>JACRDE010000161.1 GCA_016212935.1 Desulfomonile tiedjei
CCATTTTGGATTGCAGAAATGTGCCACGAAAGTCATGAAAGCTCTGGTTCCCAGGCAGAGCCTCATAGGCGCTAACTTGAAGAATGGGCTTACGTTATTTCAACTACTTAGCCAAATACAACACCGTCACCCCTGCGAAAGCCGGGGTCCAGAATCTGTTTAAGAGACTGGATTCCGGCCTTCGCCGGAATGACGGACAAAGAGCCGAACGCCTTTAAATTAGCGCATATGAGGCAGAGCCTGGGAACCAGAAAAAAAAAGAACCTTGGCACCCTATACAACTCAAGCCCCAGGACAGGCAATTTCCGACGATCATCAAGCGTCAGGAGGCTACGAGTTCCACAGCCTTGTTCAATCGATTCACGACCTTCTCTTTTCCGATAACTTCCAGCATCTCGAAGAGCCCCGGCCCAACCGAGGTGCCTGATACGGCCGTTCTTGCAGCATTTATGAGAATGCCAGCTTTGACGCTTTTCTCCTCTGAATAAGACCGAAAGACCTCTTCAATGGAATGAACTTCAAAACGCTCCAGTCGGTCCATTCTTGAAGCAAGCTCAGGTAAGAACTCGCGCAGGCGCGGTTCTTTGCCGAGATTCTTCTTCACCGCGCTCTCGTCGAACTCGAAATCATCAGCGAAGTAGCATCTCCCTCTGAAAGAGAAGTCTTTCAGGGTGAGGAAGCGCGCTCGAATCAGATCAATGGTTCTAAGGAACCACTCCTTCTCACCGTTCTCGAATGAGCCGCGCCACAGCCCTGCTTCCTGCAGTTCGTGCTTCACGAAAGGAATCAACTCTTCAAGAGGCATGGTGCGGATGTAAGTGGCGTTAAAATGAATCGCCTTGGGGTCAGTCCAATTTCTGGGGTCGCCCGGAACGTAATTGAATATGGAGTTGGACCTATTGATTTTTGACAGATCGAACACTTCGGTTAATTCGTCGCGGGAGAAAAATTCCTGTTCGCCTCCCGACGACCACCCGAGCAAGGCCATGAAATTGCAGAGAGCCCACGGGAGAAATCCTTTTTCTCGATAATACGCTATTGTGACGACCTCACCGTGGGTTCTCTTGGAGAGCTTGGCCTTTCTGTTGTCCAGAGTCAGAGGCATGTGAGCAAAAATCGGCGGATCGATGCCCAGAGCCTTGTAGATCAAAACCTGCTTGGGAGTGTTGGCCAGACCGTCTGCTCCGCGGATCACATGAGTGATGCCGTCCAGCGCGTCGTCCACAGCGTTACTGAGTATGTACAGAGGTCGCCCGTCTGACCGCAGGATCACAAAGTCCTCTATATCCTGGCCTTTTTTCTCAACTCGGCCGTACACGGCATCTTCAAAGGCCACAACAGAAGAAGTCTCCCTCGGCACTCGGAACCTTATGACATAAGGCATTCCGTTCCGGAGATTCTCATCCACCATTTCGGGCGAGAGATCCCGGCAGCGGCCATCGTACATGAAGGCTACTTTCCTCGCTTCAGCGGCCTTCCGTTGTTCCTCCAGTTCCTCACGCGTGCAAAAACACCTGTAGGCGTGGCCTGATACAAGGAGTTTTTGTGCAGCTTCGACATGCTTGGGTAAATTGTCTGTCTGCAGGTAGGGGCCTTCGTCCCAGCTCAGGCCGAGCCATGTGAGCCCACCCAGAATCTCCTGGACGGATTCCTTGGTGGATCGTTCGACGTCGGTGTCTTCGATTCGTAGAATAAAGACGCCGTTCGATTTTCTGGCCCACAGCCAGTTGTAGAGGGCTGTTCTGGCCCCTCCGAGGTGAAGATATCCTGTGGGTGACGGAGCGAAGCGCACCCTGACTTGGTTCTTGGGTTTGTTCAGGTCTGAATTCATTGATTGTGTTTTCACCGTCAACTAAGTTGTTATGTCCAGAATTACCACTGAGCATTTTGCCGCGGATTTAAAGGAGTTCCTGTCTTCTAGCGTCCCCACTATGTCTCCGCAGTGCATGGGCACGGCTACTTTCGGATTTATTTTGGCTGTTGCCTCTGCCGCTTGTTTTACGGTCATGGTGTACGTGCCGCCGACGGGTACTAGTGCCACGTCCGCGTTGGCGTCAGCCATCTCGGGGATCACGTCCGCGTCCCCAGTGTGGTAAACCCGCACTCCATCCACTGTGACAATATAGCCTACCCACTTGTTTTTCTTGGGATGGAAATCTTTGTCGGTGTTGTAAGCTGGCATTGCCTCTACTTTTACCTCACCGATGGTAAGACTCTCACCCGGGGCGATGGGCTTGAAGGCCTTGCCGAAACCAGCCTGGCAGTCCGGAGGCCCAACAATAACTGTTGAGGGCTTTCGGATTCTCTCCACGTCCTCTTCCGAAAGATGGTCGTAATGACTGTGGGTGATGCAGACAACATCTGCAGGGACAGGTTTTTTCAATTTCCAGGGATCGATGTAAACAGTGGACTTGGATCCCTCGATACGAAAGCTCGCATGCCCCAACCACTTGATTTTCTCTTTCACGAAAGACTCGATGTCCATTTTGCTGCTCCTAATTCAAGGATATTTGTGAAACACGAGGTTAAATCCAGCCTCCAGGCCGGAATCCATGATCGGGAGAACTGTGAAAAAAGGTCAAAGCACAGGGCACTATAAAAAACCTTCCAGGCATCTCGCGGTTTAGGACGCTCAGCGGTTTTTCCGATGCACCCTATTCTATGCACGGTACTTCGGAATTGCAAATCGTATGTCTCGCAGACAATGACACGAATCCCGGATTTCTGTATAATTCGTGTTTCTGCAGGGAAGGGAAAACATGACTACGTCGCCCAGAAGAAAGGCAAGTCCTGCTCTCAGCAAGACAAGAACCGGCAGCGATTGGATAATGATCGTTCTAGGGATTTTTCTCGTGGTTCTATTTCTCGTGTCAGGCTATTCTTCCTACGTTCAAACCGATGTAGGAGCCAGCCCAAAACCCCGCGGGCCGGTGAAAGATCCCAAGAGCATCACTCCTGAGAGTTCCATAGATGAGCGGTACACTCCCTTCCGAGTCGCCGGAAAAATGACGGGAGTCTTCCGGGGGTGTTAGCGAGAATCCCCTCGGAGCCAGGTCGCCCATGACTGGTAGGCATGGGTGTAATTCCGAGGTACAGACGCGAAAAACCCTTCAGACGGGCTTACGGGTTCGATCCACGCCGTTACCTGAAGGGATTTTCTGTAAAGGGATAGACTATTATACCGCAACTCGTCACTGAATCGCAAAAATATTCCATCCGGATCGGGTACAGAGGAGCCGTCGCTTTTTTTCATTACCAAGGAAAAGAAAGTCTTCGGAGAAAAAAGAAATGCCAACGTTTGCAAGCACTGTGGTGCGATTCTTCCTGGCCGGGGTGGCCACCCTGTTACCGCTTTGGGTGACTATCTTTGTTGTGACTTGGGTGGTCAGAGTAGCCGATGCGTACATAGGCCCGAGCAGCGGCTTCGGGCTCTTTATTCTCAAAATAGTCGGTGATGCCAACAAATACTCAGGATATCTTGCAGGCTATCTTGTGGTGGTCCTATTAATTATGTTGCTGGGATTCCTGGTTACCCGAGCAACTATCGCCAAGATTCACGATGCCGTTGACGCGATGTTCGCAAGAATACCATTGTTCGGCCGGATATATTACGCGGTAGGCCAGATGGTGGAAATATTCGGCAGGAAAGAAAACTCCGGACTGGATCGCTTTGGCGGCGTGGGCTATGTCCGTATGGGCAATATAAGAATGCTCGGTTTTCTGACTTCGGCTCAGGGTTACACTCTGGACAATGGCAAGAAATACTGCCTGGTGTTTATACCGAATTCTCCTTTTCCGGCGACAGGGTTCAACGCCCTTGTCCCGACCGAAGACGTCGTCAAGCTCGACATGCCGGTGGAAGAAATGGCCAAGCTTCTGATGTCATTCGGACTTCTGGGGCCCCAGGTTCTGACGCGGCCATATCTATCACAAAACGGGAAGGCACCCAATGACCGAGAAACTATATGACGACCTGATGGAGCGCTCCAAAGCAGAGCCTTACAGCAGACTGCTCGGCATGGAAGTGGTTGACGTAGGGCCGGGAAGCGCGGTGGTGAGGATGCGGGTCAACCCCGAAATGGCGAACATCTTCGGGTCCACACACGGCGGAGCCTTGTTCTCGCTCATAGACGAGGCTTTTCAACTTGCCTGCAACACCCACGGAGTCTTATCCGTGGCTTTGAACGTCAGTATCACGTATATTGCGGCGGCCGCTGCAGGGTCCGTGCTGGAAGCGCGTGCGACGGAAGTACACAAGACACGCCGAACCTCCAGCTATCTATGCGAAATCAGGGAGAGGGATGACAGGAAGCTCATAGCCACGGCTCAAGCATTGGCTTACCGTACTGGCAAAGACATCACTTCCCCTTGACCCGTGCCGCTCATGCGCATTATGACTCAGGTCAGTTTAAAGATTTCGGATGTGGAGTTTCGGAACGATTTGCCGGGTGATTCATCGTCCTCGCTTGAAAAAGCCGGTGATACTGAATTTCCCTTTCTTATCAACCTCCTCTTCCTTTGCTTCCTCAGGCGGTTCCTCAGGCGTACTCGCAGCTTTGGGAGGATGATCCGACGCGGAGGGCTGGGGAGGTCCGAAGGTACTGAATAATTTTGTCAACTCTACGGTGTCGAGAAATTCTTCTTCATCCCCGCTCGATGAAGTAGGTTTCGGGGAGGACATGACCTTGGGAGCGGGTGCGGCGGCAATTACCGGTTCTGGCTCAGGTTCGGGTTGCTGTTCCGGTTCGCTTTCAGGCTCAAGATCATTTTGCGCCTTCTTCACTCTGAATCGGATTCCCCGTCTGACCATATCCGCTTCTGAAATGAGCTTATTTTCAAAGAGCTGCTTCAGCAGATCGGCAAATCCGCGCGGGCTGATTTTGAACCTTTCCATTAGCTCGATATTCGACATTGCCCCGCGGATGGCTGCCACCGCGGCTTTGGCACTTACGTCCCTGCTTGTTTGTTTTTCGGCCATTTTTCTAACACCCTCACTTATAATTATACTTCATGTCCCCCCTCAGAAAAAAGACCTGTACAAGCCCACTCCGGAGAAATTTTTCCCGCAGGCTAAGATAAACGGCTTGAAGATTTGGCACAGAACTAAAGTTAGTTTATTAAGTGTGTTCAGTTAAATAATAATATTTTAGTTGCGAACTGTGTGCTATTTTTTGGTAATTATTGTATTATATTTCGATTACTAAATCGACGGAGACCTTTTGAAGCTCAACAGAAAACTCGTCCTAGTTTCCCTCATCTACTTCGCAGAGGGGTTCCCGTTTGGAATAATAGAACAGACCCTTCCCGTTTACTTCCGGGTTCACGGCATGTCTTTGGCGCATATCGGGCTACTCAGTCTTGTAAGCCTGCCATACGCGCTGAAGTTCTTATGGGCGCCAGCTGTTGATTTTATCGGGAAACGGCGGCATTGGATTTCTGCAGCTCAGCTCATGATGGCTGCTCTGATCCTGTTGCTCCTCCCGCTGGATCCAGCTGACCCGAGTTCTCTGTTGTGGGCCTGCATAGCATCTCTCGCCATCATGTCTGCTACCCAGGACATCGCAATAGATGCATATTCCATTGAATTGCTCAAACCGTCAGAAATGGGAATGGCCAACGGTTTCAGGCAGGCAGCTTACAGAGTAGCAATGATAGTGGCCGGCGGTTTATTTCTGTATTTGGCTGAAAAGATCGGCTGGAACTGGATCTATTTTGCCGCGTCAGGTGTTTTGCTAGGCTGCAGCTTTCTGGCCCTTCATCTCCCGCACATTGAGGTGGAGCGGCCCAGCTTTTCTTTGGCATCCCTTGTTGCCCCCATCCGGGACATACTCGAACGGCCGGGGCTGGTGCAGGTGGTCCTATTCATCTTGCTCTACAAACTTGGGGATATGGCAATTGGGCCAATGGTAAGGCCTTTCTGGCTGGCAAGAGGGCTGAGCCTCACTGAAATCGGCTTGATCACCGGCAGCCTGGGAATCGTAGCCTCTATTGTGGGCGGATTGGCCGGTGGGGTTTTCATGTCACGATTCGGCATATTCCACGGGATTTGGTTTCTCGGGATGTGGCAATGTTTGAGCAATCTTAC
This sequence comes from Desulfomonile tiedjei, assembly GCA_016212935.1. Classification (GTDB taxonomy): domain Bacteria; phylum Desulfobacterota; class Desulfomonilia; order Desulfomonilales; family Desulfomonilaceae; genus Desulfomonile; species Desulfomonile tiedjei_A. The sequence goes on from JACRDE010000161.1 coordinate 6,086, forward strand.
TTATGTAGGCGTCGCCGTTTATCCCCAGAGCGGGCATTTCGGAATCTACGCGGCTTCTGTGGTTGAATCCTTTTGCGCTGGGCTAGGCACTTCGGCATTCTTGGCTTTCTTGATGAGTATTAGCAAGAAGCAGTTTTCCGCGACGCAGTACGCGGTCTTTTCCGCTTTGTTCAGAGTCACAGGAATAATTGCGGGTTCATTGAGCGGATGGGCCACAGAGGGTATAGGTTACGCTCACTACTTCGGGCTGACTTTTCTTCTTTCCCTTCCCGCATTTCTCTTCATTTTCCACGCCAAGAGATGGATCCCATCGGATAATAATGCAGACTGTGACTCGTGATAGGAAAGCACCATCATACTCGTTGCCAAAATTCTCGTCCGATTTGTGGGAACAAGTTCTGTCATTCAGGCTTGCGCCTATAGCAGTTGCCAAAAATAGTGTCCGTTTCCTCGTCATTCCTGCGAAGGCAGGAATCCAGAGTCTGGACCCCGGCTTTCGCCGGGGTGACGGTGTTGTAATTGGCTAAGTAGCTGAAATAACGTGAGCTCATTCTTTAAGTTAGCGCCTATGGAGTTTGGCGGGAAACTCTTTACAAAGAGGGTCACCCCAATCTTACTTCTTTGAATGCGCATTAGTATTAAGCCTCGTTGTGATTTGTCGCGCCATGGAAGTTGGCATTGCATGCGGTCGTGTTTCCACACCCATCAACCTATATGCCTGAGTCCTTCGGCTATTCCCATACGACTGACTCGGACCGCAGGGATTAGGGCCGCGAAGAGCCCCACCACCAGCGAAACGAGAAATATCATTAGAATGGTGGAGTACGTAACTTCAAACACAGGGAGGAAGCTCTCAAGTTGCTTCTGAAAAACCATGCCTCCTGGAAAACTCAATAAAGCGCCGATGGTCCCCCCAATCATGGAAATTGCCAGCGACTCGCCTGCAATCAAGACGGAAATGAATCTGGGACGGAATCCCAGCGTCTTTAGAACCGCGTACTCTGACCATCTTTCCCTCGCGGTCATGGCCATGGTGTTCGCCAGCACTATCAGAATGATCGCTATTACTACCACTGATATTATTCTTACCGCGGCCACGATGGCCTCGGTCATGGCCACGAAGCCCATCTGAAACGCCTTTTCAGTCTCAGTGAGCGTCTCGGCCAGCGAATTCCGGAACAATGAATCAACTTCTTCAGAGATCTCGGCAGACCTGTCCGGATCCTTGATCCGTATAAGGTACCAACCAACCTTGTCTGCTCGTTCGGGAACGGTTTTCCTGAATGACTCGTTCAGGTAATCCCAACGGAAGAAGAGAGCCGTCTGATCCACATTCTTCCTGGCTCCTCTGTAAATTCCCTTTAGAACCAGTTCAACGTTCACCGGGAAGATCGCTCCCTGCAAAGGAATGACATCTCCGATTTTCCAGCCGAACCGTTCGACAACCGTTCGGCCGGCGATGGCTGCATTGCGATCCTTTTCGAAGGCCTTCTTTTCCTCATCGGACAGAAGGAATTCCGGATACATGTCGAGATAGCCCGCTCCGCTTATTGCAAACTGTGGAAAGAAATTCTTCTTGTCCTTGTAAACGCCGCCATACCACGTCCCGTATGCCACAGCGGTCACTCCGGGGACCTGCTGTATCCGATTCTTGTATGCAAGTGGCAGTGCGTAGATGAGTGAGATTTTGTTCCTGGTGATGAGACGATCGGGAGCGGAGGACTCTACGCCCACGTACCAGGCCTCCACGAGAGTGCGCAAGATAGCGAATGCCAGCATCGCTATTGCGACCCCGAGAATAGTGAGCGTCGCTCGCAACCTGTGGCGAAAGACGTTTCTGATTATTAGCTTCAGAACTTCCATTACGTGGAATTACCGTGCAACTTCCGACTTGGTAGCCGCTAAGAGTTCCAACAAGGCTAGGTCAGGGTCCTTATCACTGTTGCCAAGAGGTCTGTCATTTCCCATTCGGAATCCGAAAGAGTTATCGCTTGGGTACCATTGCGATGCACTTGTGCAGTGTCGGTCCCTGGCCATAAGACAAGGGGTTTCTTTACGCGCAATCTGACTTTACCTTGGACAAGCGATTTATGCCGCGTTCGATTCGTTCAATGAGCTCCCTTCGGTCCGCTCTTATTCTACCGGAGACTGTAGCCAAAGTTCCATCCACCAGTTCTATGGCGGAGCGCGCCAGACCGTTGGAGGCTCCTTCCATGTATTTGATCCTGCGCGAAGCCAAATACCAGACCAGGAGCATTTCGCAGACCAGGAGAGCCACCAAACCAGTCAAACCCTCGGTGCCGAAGATGGAGGTAAACAACTGGATCGAAACTCTCAAGGCCCCACTGAAGGATGGTTCATCGAACCAGGCGGCAACGGCATCCGTACCTGCAAGCTTGACAGCGAGCAGGGGAACAGGCAGCAACATGAGCAATTTCTGAAAGAACCTGGTCCACCTCGAACGTCGGCCGGCAAGCGCGTTTCTTGCCGTTTCCACCTGTCTGGCAAATGCAGCGGAAACCTTGGAGACCGCAGAGGCTATAACCCGATCCGGTTTATTTTCCGGTCGATAAGCTTCAGTGCGGCTGAAAGCAAGAAGCAATTCCGAGTCGATTCTTGCCGTGATTTTTTCCAGATCCGATCTCCGGGTCCGTCCGATTGCCTCAGCAATATCTCGGAAAACTTCCTCCAAGCGAGTGTCCGTTCCGCGCACAGAGAACGATCGCCCGATACTTGCCAGCTTCATTCCCCATTTTACGGGACTTATTGACCGGTCTTCGCTCATTAGCAGAGAAAAAAGGATTTCGGCCAGTCTTTTCTCCTGCTCGATGACTTTCAGATTGGCCCCTCGTTCGTCGCGTGCTTCTTCAATGTCCTCGGACTTCAGAGACGCCAGTACCGCCGCTTTTTGCGCAGGCTTAACTATGGCGTCCAGTTCAGCCCCCAATTGACGGACTTCTTCCAGAAGATTGATGGTCTTTATTGAAGCGATCTCTTTCGCCTCTCTTTTGACCATCAAGAACTCGCGGAATCGAATGAATTCGTCTCGCAGGATCGAGCTGTCCGTTTCTTGAAGGAATTCCTGTGCCGCCGAGAGACTGAAAATCCGGGGCCGTTCCACCCCTGCTTCGTGTTTCAACCGGAACGCGAGGTCTCCTAGGACTTCCTTCAATCTTGTATGGGGCTCAGGCTGGCCTTTCGTGACCAGCTCATCCGCCTTGTTAAGCACAAACGTGAAGTTTTCCTTGTGGATGGCCGTTTTTCGAAGGAACTGGTAAAAGGCCGAATCCGCGTACTTTTCAGGGCTCACCACCCAGACCACTGAATCAACGAATGGAAGTATCTTGAGTACAGTCTTGCGATTGTCCTCCACTACGCTGTCAAAGTCCGGCAGGTCCAGGAGAAGGAGGTCTTTCACAACTTCGGAATCGTGCAACGCGTCAGGATTGCGGAATAAATCACTAATTTCTTCCAGGCCGCGGGGGACATCCCTGTGTCTGTACACCACTGCCCGGTCCGTGAAGGGCCTTTTGTCGGATGGTTGAGAGATGCTCTTTCCGGCCAATGCATTTATGAGAGTGGACTTACCGACCCCGGTTCCGCCGAGTATGCCCACGTACAGCGTTTCCGCTGGTACGGCCGCTTTGTCCAGAAGAGCGCGGACCCTCTCAAGCACGGGATCACGAACTTCAGGCACCATCAGCAGGGCCGCGTCCTCTTGAAGAAAACCGAGCAAGTTTTCCAGTGCGGACAGAATGGAAGAACGGGTCATGGCAGCTCACTTTTTTAGCGAATATTGCTTGACACAATTCCGGGAGGGAGCTTCGCCGGTAGGCGGCAATATAGCAGATCAGTTCAGTAATTTGCACAGCACAGGGGATTGATTGAAACCGCTTCGAAATAATCAGAGTTCATAGAGGAATTTCTTCAAGGGATCTTGGGGGCACCGCAGTCGTTGCACTCCGTATCGACAGGCCTGAGCCAGGGGAACCAGACAGGGATGGGCTTCAAGGACAGGCACGGCGCAGGAATTTCGAAAGACTTGGAGGTACCAGGGATGCACACAGAGGCTTTGCCGAGACTCACCCACGGGAGGATATGAAACTCGGTCTTGATCAGAGTCGGCCAGATGGGGACATCAAAAGGAAGGGACATCGGGCCCACGCTCTCCGGTGGCATGGGAGGATCCTGATAGCAAGGACGTCCGCCGCAATCAGCGCTGAAGCACAAGGGACTCGCTACGAGACAGGCAACCACGACAACCACAACCCGAATGAGATTTTTCATTTTCTTCAATGTCCTCATCAAATTGAAACAGCACAAGCAATAGCAACCAATAGGCTGGGCAATCCTATCATTCGAGATCTTTAGATGTCAACGCGAATCGCCATGAGTGCGTATGCATTCACCTTCCGGGGGCAGGCAGGCTGGAAAGCCTGCCCCACAAGAGTAGGCCGATCCGGATGGCTGAATTCTTGCGTACGAAGTTGGGCATAAAGAAGTTGCCGGGGAAATGCCCCGGCAACCCCAACGGATGGTCAAATATCGAAACTCTTTTCCAGCATGGTCGCGTGAGCAGCCGCAAGCCTCGCTATGGGCACACGCGGACCGGAGCAGGAAACATAATCCAGTCCCACGTGATGGCAAAGGCGGATCGACCCCGGATGACCGCCGTGCTCCCCGCAGATGCCGATCTTGAGATTCGGCTTCACGCTGCGACCGCCCTGAACAGCCAGCTTCATGAGGCTTCCGACACCCTTTATGTCCAGTGCTTCAAATGGGTTATCTTTGATTATCCCCTGCTGCTGATAGAATGGTAGAAACTTGTTTTCAGCATCCTCTCGGCTAAACGAGAAGGCCGCCTGGGTCAGGTCGTTGGTACCAAAAGAGAAGAACTCGGATTCCTTGGCGAGTTCGTCTGCTGTTATACAGGCTCGAACGACCTCCACCATTGTGCCGAATTTGAAGTTGAGCGGCAACTTGTACAATTCTTCAACCTCTTGCTGGACCTGGCTGACAATAGTCTTACAATATAGCAGCTCAGAAACCGCGCACACCTGGGGTACCATTATCTCTGCGTGCGCTTCTATTCCCTCTTTGATGCATTCTGCAGCGGCTTCCAGGATTGCCCGAATCTGCATCTCGTAGATCTCCGGGAACGAAACTGCGAGACGAACCCCGCGATGCCCCAGCATGGGGTTGACTTCTTTGAGCACTCTGGCCCGTAGAAACATGAGTTCTTTCTTGGCCAGAGCGGCGTCAATCATCGCGAGATCGAGGCTGGCAAAAAATGCTGGCATACCCTGCCGCTGTGCCATGTAATTACTGTGAAGCTGAGGGTCTATCAGCTTGAGGCTTTCCACGTTCTTCTCGGTTAACTTGGCCGTATCCCTGAGCCTTTTCAAGTCCTCGATCTGAATCTGCAGTTCGGCTTCGGTAGGAAGAAACTCATGGATTGGAGGGTCCAGAAGCCTGATGGTTACAGGATAGGGGGACATGGCCTTGAAAATACCGAAGAAATCAGATTTCTGAATCGGCAGGAGCTTGTTCAGCGCCGCCTTCCGCTCTTCTACGGTATCAGCGAGGATCATGTCGATCACCAGGGGCAACCGGTCAACCGCATTGAACATTCGCTCGGTCCGGCATAGGCCGATGCCCACTGCCCCGAACTCCCGGGCTTTTTCGGCTGCTTCTGGAGTGTCTGCGTTGGCCATTACGCCGAGTCTAGCGAATTCATCCGCCCAGCCAAGCAGTGTGTGCAATTGGGGGCTAAATTCCGGTTCAACAGTTGGAATTTCGCCCAGATACACGTTACCCGTGGCACCGTCGATGGTAATCAAGTCGCCTTCATGAAGTACGTGATCCCCGACAACTGCCCACCTGTGGACAGTGTCCACGTGTATTCCTTCTGCGCCTGCAACGCACGGTTTCCCCATGCCGCGCGCAACCACCGCTGCGTGAGACGTTTTTCCGCCGCGACTGGTCAAGATGCCCTGAGATGCAAAAAAGCCGTGAATGTCCTCTGGCTTGGTCTCTTCTCTCACGAGAATGACCCTCTCACCTGCCCGTCCTAGTCTTTCGGCACTGTCGGCATCGAAGATACACTTTCCTGATGCGGCTCCCGGTGACGCGGGCAAGCCTTGGGCAAGAGGCTCGGCTTCGAAATTCGGGTCAAGTCCAGGATACAGGAGTTGCTCCAGGTGCTCGGGATTGATCCGCAATAGGGCCTCTTCTTTTGTCAGCAAGCCCTCTTCCACCATCTCCACGGAAGTCCTGACCATGGCGGTGGCGTTCATCTTCCCATTTCTAGTTTGGAGACAGTAGAGAATGCCCTTCTCAATGGTGAACTCGAAGTCCTGAATTTCTCTGTAGTGCTTTTCCAGCCTGTCCCGTAGAGCCTCGAGCTGCTTGTAAAGGCCCGGCATTTCCTGTGCCATAGCCTGGATGGGTCTCGGAGTGCGGATTCCCGCGACCACGTCTTCACCCTGGGCATTGACCAGATATTCACCGAACATCTTGTTTTCGCCGGTCGCGGGGTCCCGCGTGAAGCCGACCCCTGTGCCGCTGTCGTTTCCCATGTTTCCGAACACCATGGCCACGATGTTGACTGCCGTCCCGTTTGCCAGGTCAGTGGTGATGTTGAACTGCCGTCTGTAATCGACTGCGCGTTTCCCCATCCACGAACTGAAGACCGCCTTTATGGCTATGCCCAACTGCTCCCAGACGTCTTCAGGAAACGGTCTGAATTTTTGTTCTTCCACCACATGGTGAAATAGCTCGACGATCTCTTTGAGGTCTTCCGCAGTGAGATCAACGTCGGAAATAGCACCGGACCTAATCTTGATGGCCTCGAGCGCCTGGTCGAAATATTCATCCGAGATGCCCATAGCTACTTTTCCAAATAATTGTATGAACCGACGGCAGGCATCGTACGCGAAACGCTCGTTGTTGGTCTGATTTATGAGTCCTGGGAGAGTCTGTGAATTCAACCCCAGATTGAGGATGGTGTCCATCATACCGGGCATGGAAAGGGCAGAGCCCGACCGAACAGATACAAGCAGGGGATTTTCCGGATCTCCGAATTTCTTGCCTGTGGCGCGTTCAAGTTCGGCCATATGTTTCCTGACGTCGTCCATCAAGCCTTCAGGGAGGTCGCCATTAGTCGAATCCAGATACGCGAGACACGCTTCTGTTGAAATGACGAATCCAGGTGGGACGTTCAGCCCTATTTGAGTCATTTCGCACAGATTTGCGCCCTTGCCCCCAAGAAGCCTTTTGTTCTTTCCATCCCCCTCGTAGAATGAGAAGACATACTTTTTGCTCATACCGCTCTCCTCGATGTGATTTCATAAGGCAGTCGACAAAAGAAGGTGAGGTGAGTTTCAACTCGAAATCAACCCCAGTTGGCCAAATCAGCCACAGTCCCGGGTGCAGGAGAAGCGTTCCTCAGAAAATGAGCTCTTCTTTCAGAAACTCTCTACCGGCAATTTTCATGTTCAAGCTAACAATGAGCGCCATCGACCATGGATTTTTGGCAACTTCTTATAATAGCAAAATTGTCCACTTTTTTGCAATATTCAGCCGAGAGAATTGTTGTCCCATGTGAGATTTTTTGGTACAGGCTGCTGGTTGACAATCATAAGATAGGACGGCTAGTCTCGCGAAGTAGCAGTTAGGCACTCCAAAGAGTGGCATGACAGCTTTGCAAGACGATACTTACGCAATTCGCCCCGCTGTGGGGATCATAGGATGGTTCCGGCGCGATTTTGCTGGATATACGACCTTTTTCGGATTTAAGATTCGTTTTCTGTTCTAGTTGGATTAGGTACCTGATACTAATTTGCATTTGAAGAAGTAAGATTGGAGGGACCCTCTTTAGTAAAGAGGGCCTCCCCGATTTTACATATTTGAAAGCGAAATGGTATGAGAGGTCAATGGACGCTGCATGGAAAAACGAAAGATCACCGAGCAACGGGCTGATTTTCTCAAGACTGACTATGAGAGGGGATTCATAAAATTCTGCGGGTTCAAAGCAGTCAGTGCGGAATGGGGCAGATTCCAATCCCGCGTGGAAATAATGCAGGAGCACAGGCAGCAGGACGGGTTTATTCATGCGGGTGTCATGGCAACCATGGCCGACCACACTGCTGGTTATTCTGCGTTTACGACTGTTCCCGGGAACATGCAGATACTTACCATAGAATTCAAAGTCAATTTCCTGCGGCCGGCGTTCGGGGATGCTTTGGTTTGCTATTCCAGGGTGATCAGGGAAGGCAGGCAGATAATAGTGTCCGAATCAGAGGTTTTCGATGTAAGAGAGGGCCATGAGCACGCTGTAGCCAAAGCAATGGTGACCCTCATGGCGGTTCCGCAGGACAAACTCATCAAGGGGAAGAACCGGGACAAGTTGCTAGGGTGATCCGTTCGGAGGCTTTACCTGTCATGCCGGCCTCCTATGGGAATTTGCCCCGCTTCTGTTATAATTGCCTTCCCGTTTTACGGATCAGGAACTTCCTCGATCGAGAGCGGAAGTCCTTTTGTATGAGGGGCATGCTGCCGACAGGGGACTCGGTTTGCACGGGTCTTTAACTTCGTTAGACCCCGGTGATTTTGCCATTTGCCAAGGTTCGATCAACTCATCTGGAGAAGGAGATCTTTCATCCCGTGCAGCAAGCCTCAGAAAACGGTAATCAAGGGAATAACAACTTGACAGACAAGCTGGATCTTTCAAACAAGAATTTCCTGGACTTCATTGTAAATCAGCGCCGCATCCTGCTGATTATCATCACGCTGATAACCCTCTTTCTGGCCTGGTTCGTCCCAAGCCTGCACACGGACCCCACCCTTGAATCGGGCATAGACAAGTCCACTGAGGCCTACCAGGAGTATCGGCGGTTCGCCAAGACCTTCGGAAACGAAGAGTTTGTGCTCGTGGCAATGAAAAACACTACCGGAGCCACAGACCCCAGGATGCTTGAGGCTCTGGCAAAGATTACTCAAAGTCTGGAATCATTGGACAAGATCGAGGAGGTCGTAAGTCTTTCCAATATCAAACTCTTTCAGCAAAAAGGTGACCTCTTCGGGAACTACCCGGTTCTCCAGGCCGGTGGGAACGGACCTCAACTCCCTGAGCCTTCCCAATTCGAAGCCATAAAGAAAGCTCTGCCCATAACGGATCTCCTCATATCCGAGGACTTGAAGACCATCGGCATACTCGTACGAATACAGGAGCGATGGAAATTCGACCTGAATGCTGCAAAGCAGATCTACCAAGAAATAGTCCGGGCAATTGAGCGCAACGTTCCATCAGGGACTGAATACAGAATAATAGGGCCGCCGTTCATAAGACAAGCCATTGTAAGGTACAACGTCCAGACCGGCATTATCTTCGGAATACTCTGTATGCTCATAGGGACGGTTGTCTCGGTGTACGTGTTCCGGAGCGTGAGGGTCACAGCCATCACCAATGTGATCCTCGGGATTTGTGTCCTGTGGATACTGGGGCTGATGGCCCTGTTGAAGATTCCGCTGAACTCCACCACAGTCCTGTCTTTTGGGTTCATCCCAATAACCACTGTAGAGATAGTGATCCACATGGTGGTCCGGTATCACTTCTTCCACAGAGAGACACCGGACCGAGATGGGGCGATAAAGAAAGCCGTTCGGTGGCTGGCGCGTCCCTGCCTGATCTGCACTTGCACTACTGCGGTGGGATTCGGCACGCTCATGGTAAGTTCCATTCCGATGGTGAAGCAGTTGGGGTTTATCATGTCAGTGGGTGTATTGATTTCCTACTCATTGGCCATGGTTCTTACCCCTGCCTTTTTTGTACGCATGAAAGCCATGGAGACCCCAGAGAACACAACGGTGCTGAGAGGATGGCTGGACGGATTTCTGGGAAAACTGGAGACCTCTATTTTCAGCCACTACAAAGTTTATGTGGCGATCGGTCTTGGAATTACCGCGTTCTTGCTTGCCGGCGCTCCCCTCATCAAGAGCGACACACAGATTTTGAGGATGTTGAGCGAAAAAACTAAGGAAGTTCAAGACATAAACTTCGTCGAGAAAAACCTTACTGCCGTGAATTCGGTGGAACTGGTGTTGAAGAGCAACCACAGCGATTTCAAAAGCTCAACAGTATGGGAAAAGGTAGCCGAACTGGACAAGGCGCTCAAACAACTGCCTGAGGTCTCTGACACGGACTCCTTGCTACCGCTTCTGGAATATCTTAACGATACGCTAAGCGACTCCGGTGCGAAGGCGGGCCTGTTTTCAAACCCCGCCAAGGTTCCTCAGATTTTGTCCTTGATTACCATGAGTCCGGGAGGAACCCGCATAACCAGGAGATTCATTAACGAAGACTACGACCTGCAACGAATTTCGGTACGCATCTGGAATTTACCCGATCACCCCATAGGCGACACCATCGATAAAATAGAAGCCTTAGCCAATTCAGTCATGAACCCGGTGGCCACGGCTGTCGTGACTGGTGACCTCGCTGTTGTGGCCAAACAGACGTCGGAGTTGATAAACGACCAGATAAAGTCGATGTTCCTGGCCGTAGCAATCATTACAGGACTTATGATATTTCAAATGAATTCGGTCACGCTGGGCCTATTGTGCCTGATTCCCAATGTGCCGCCTCTTGCAGCCGTATTCGGGATCATGGGATGGTTCGGTGTTTCTCTTGACGCTGTCACGATCTTTGCGGCCAGCGTCGCCATTGGCCTGGCGGTTGACAACACCATCCACTATCTCGCTCAATTGAAAAGAGAAATCATGATGAATCAGGGCGATTCCGTAGAGGACAGCGTCGCCCGATCCTACAGATTGACTGCCAAGCAGATTTCATCGTGGTCGACTATTACTATGCTGGGCTTCCTGGCGCTTGTGGTCTCTCCGTTCAGGCCGGTGGTTCATTTCGGGATATTGGGGTGCACCTCGATTTTGCTGGGGCTTTACGGAGATTTGATCTTTCTGCAGTCGCTGATACTGGCTTCGCCGCGCGTAAAACGGGTCATAAAGAGACTCATTGAAAAAGAAATGGCTGCTCAGGACAACAACAGCGTTCAGGAGTCCCGATCTAAATCCAGATGATTTCACCATACGTCCTTTCAGTTACACCGTGAGACTGGCTATTCCAAGTTGTATTTGCGAGGAGACGGGTTGCCGATCTGAAGTCTGAAGCGAGAACCGAAGATAATCCTTCACAGGAGCCTCCCGAAACCGGTCGCAATAATTAGGCGTTTGCGGGGAGGGTCAGGGAATGTCCTGATACTATTTCGCTTTCAAATATGTAAAATCGGGGAGGCGCTTCTTATTAATAACGTTCGATTTCTTGTTTTCTCGAGAAGAAGTTGGATTGCGATCGATGTAACTTACTGCTTCTATGAGAGAAATCGGACAAAGTTTGGTTGCGGCCGCAGGCCGCGTCCTGTAAGAAGTTCCTCCCCG
>JACRDE010000170.1 GCA_016212935.1 Desulfomonile tiedjei
AAACTTCTATCATTTGCCGGAACCCCAAATTTCCTTTCAGGAAATGGGGATTCCGGCGAGTGCTAAAAGTTCTTGAGGTGGGGTTCGGGGAGGAACTTCTTACAAGAAGTGCCTCCCCGATTTTACATATTTGAAAGCGAATTCGTATAATATATATCACGTAGTACCTGCGACGGCTACGAGCGTTGGACGAGAAACCCGATTTGCAAGCTTTCCAGTTTGATACGAATTCCGTTTCATACTATCAAGCTCGGGGAGCTCCGCCAGATGCCCGGTTAGAAGAAGCTCCTATCCGATTCTTCCTCTTCTGAATGCGTACGGGCAGGGCAGGCTCGGCAGCGAATCTTTTCATTCAAGCCTTTGCTGCCAGCATACGAGCCGCAGAAAGAAGAAAGGAATCCATTCCTTGGGCTGCAAGCAGAGAGATGCCTATCGGCACGCCGTCAACGAGTGCCAGAGGTAACGTGACCTGAGGCAAACGCCCGATCCCAGCGATCGCAGTGAGCGAAAGTGTCCTCTGAAAGTAGGTGTCCACAGTGCGGTCCACGCCCAGGCTCCCCTTTTTGGGAGCTGGCGTCGGAGCCGTCGGAATGCATATCAGGTCATTCGGTCCGAGAAAATTCTTCAAGGCCCTGAAATAACTCTCACGCCGTCGCACAGCTTCTGGAATCGTCTTGCGGTCCAGGGTTTTGACAAGCTGAAAATTCACTGTGACTTTCGGCCCGAATTGCGGCTTAACGTCATCTACCCAGGATCCAAGGCAACTCCAGATCTCAGCCCATTGAACCAGACAATAGGTTTCATACCAGCCGCGCAACCCATCTCTCGAACAGTCGATATCAATGTCTTTCAATGATATCTCCGCAGCTCTCGAAGAAGACAAGTCTCTTATCAGCTTCACCGGTTCAGCCAAAGCCTCACGTACAGCCGGGTCTGAGGTCTCGAAAGCCTCTCGGAGGACATGCACTTTTCCCAATTCAATTTGCTCTACTCCTCGTGTGCCCAGCAAGATCGATGCCGCCTTCGTCAGGATGTCCGGATCTGCAGCCAAGATTCCCACAGTGTCAAAGGAAGGGGCCAGAGGATTAACGCCGGCCACTGACACAAAGCCGTGAGTAGGTCGAAATCCGTAAATCCCGCAATTGCTTGCTGGAACCCTCACAGAACCGCCAGTGTCCGTGCCTAGGGCAAAATCAACGATCCCACAGGCAACCGCAGAGGCGGACCCGCTGGATGATCCACCTGGCACCCGATCCCCGGCTCTTGGGTTCAGTGGTGTACCCCAAAAAAAGTTCTCCCCGTCCAGCCCGAAGGCCAGTTCGTCCGTAATTGTTTTACCAACACATCTCGCACCAGAAGCCAGGAGTTGGTCCACGCATACTGCGTTCGCGACTGCTTCCGGATGAGTTTCACTCCAATCGGGATTGCCGCATCCGGTTTTTTGGCCGGATACGTCGATCAGATCCTTTACAGCGAAGGCCAAGCCATCCAGCAATCCGGAATCTATAGGTTCTATGGGGAATGTCTTTACGAACGCCCTGGATTTCTCGATACTGCACGCGGTTTGGCTACCTGTCATTTCAAATTGCCTTTTCATTCAGACTATTTCTTGTCCTCTTGCCCTGTCGTTCGGGCTTTTCCTTTGATTGTTACCAGGGCTGGTCTGTAACTTCCGAGGCGTCGTTTGTAGTTTTCCAATGCCTGCAGCAGATGAAAATCGGAGACATCTTCCCACACCGCAGGGTTTTCGCGCCTTCCCTGCTCAGCGCCTAAGAACAGGTTAAGTTCCGGATCTTGCCCCAGATTGGCAAGAACAACCTCTTTGGGTGCCCCGTCCGTTCCTCTCATTGTCCTTACAAGTATGTGATCATCTCCGTCTAATCTTATGTACATTTCCGCGTCTCACAAATATCGAATTGAAGGCCATTTTGACAGAAGCTTCTGGCGCTTTCAAGTGTACTCTGGCTGAGCGCCAGTATTTGGCCCCGCGTCAGAGTTCGGTTCAGTTATTATTTGAACTTAATGAGCGCAGCCCTGCAAAGACCTTGCAGCTTACCAATGATTCGATGTATTAATGATAATGATTTCTTTGAAGTTCGCGCCGGCCTTTGTCTGGCGCAAGCAATTGACCAATCGTCGGCTATTCAAAATGAATGGATTGTTATTCCAGTGGGTTAGGGGTAAATTTTGACCGCACGCGTCCTTTGGAGGAAGCTTTTTGCAAAGCCTTCGCTGCCGAACGCTACCAGCGGGCAGGTTCCGGATAGCGGTCAATCCCCGGTTTCTGTGTGGCTCACTATTCTTTTGTTCCTGACTGTATCCTCAGACTTATTCGTATGGTTCTTTGAGTGGGAGCGGTATCAAATAATTACTGGGGCCAGATGGCAAGCTATGTCTCTGCTGGACAAGGTACTGATCTTCTGGCTTCTCGCAGCGAAATCGCTGGCGTGGTTCCTGCCGCTGCTTCTGGCTTCCGCGGCCTTCATCAGCTTCGGCTTGAAGCGGATGACCGTGGTAATCGTCAATTTATTCTGGATACTAATATTCTATTTCTTTGCCATAGATTTGGTTTGTGTGAGTTTTGCCGGTTATCACTCATGGGACTACATGCCGCACATACAGGACATGCTTGAAAATCCGGATCAAAAGATCTGGCAGTGGGCCGGCGAGCGATTGACTACTGAAGCGGCTATGATTTTCGGGATTTTCCTGGTTGCCGGACCGGCGTGTTATCTGTGCATTAGGCGTGTGTCGACGCTGCTGATTGACCGGCTCGCATGGCTGAATTCCCGGGCTGCGGCAATGTCGCTTACGGGGGTCTTCCTAGGCGGAGTTCTGGGAGTAGCTCCCCTAATGAGTCTATTTAATGATCAACATGCCCTGGACCGCATTTACGGCGCCATGCCGCTTACCACGGGCATCAGAGAGTGTTTCTTATGGAATTACGCGGATCGCGTCGCGTCTGAAACTGAAAAGACTCGCACTGGACCCGTGAGCGCGAGCTTGTCGGCTATGGGTCATCCGCTGGCGCTCAATGTCGCCCAGCATTTGACCGTCCCCAAGAACTGTATCCCAAAAGGCTGGGGCTTATTCCCGGCTGTCATGGAGGGCGGCCCGCAGTCCGCGGACGGGGGACGGCAGTTTTCAGATCAAGAATCGTCTTGGTTCGACCTCTTCGGCCCTCGCAATGTATTTTCAGGACTTTTTTCCAAAATGGAAATCGAGCTGGCCGCAGCTCGCAACTTGTTCCACCCTACTGTTGCCAACTTATTTAGGACGCCCGCATTCGGTCAACCGACTCAGCGGCCCTACGAGACTCATGAAGGTATTGCCGCCCAGCATTATGAGCCGGAGGCAATGAAATTGGTCAGAGATTCGGCGGATCCGGCACCGGAAGACCCGTCAGCTTATGTGGCCGGGCCCGAACTTCCAAACGTCATCATGATCATATTCGAAAGCCTTCGTCACAACGCTCTGGGACCTGGATTGATGAAAGATCTGGACGCCTGGTCAAAACAGGGGCTCCGTCTCCAGCGCCACTATTCAGGGTCCAATTGTTCGCATCTTGGCCTGTTTTCGCTATTTTATAGCAGGATTCCCCTTGGTTACCATCAGACATTGGATCGCAAGATCCCTTCCCAGATGCTTGAATCCTTGAGGAGGTCCGGGTATCAGATCACTTTTCTTACATCTGGAGAGGTCAAGGGGTTCAGGCGATTGGACCAGTTCATCAATGAGAAATCTTGCGACAAAATTGTTTCCGAAGGGGAGTTCACCCTCGCGGGAATGAAGGATTGGCCTGATTCGGATCGCCGCAAGCTCCATCACGTGAGGAAAATCATGAACAAGGCTGACACCCGGCCTCAGTTCGTGTTCTTTTACTTGGTTTCTTCACACTACAGATATGCGTTTCCTCCGGAGTTTGAAATCTTCAAGGAGACGCCGAGCATTTGGCAATTCCTTAACCCCTGGTCCCAGATTGAGAATCACATGAATCGGTACTCGAATGCTTTGCTGTTCCTGGAGCAGGAAGTTATGCAAATGCTGAAATCCATTGACCCGAAACGCAATATTGTAATGATAACCGGCGACCACGGAGAATCTATGGGTGAGGACGGTGTCTTTACCCACGCGACTCGAATGTCAGAGATTCAGCTTCGAGTCCCCTTTGCGATGGTAGGTGCGGGAGTGGAGCCCCGTGAAGTGACCACTGCAACTGTGCACACGGACGTATTGCCAACTCTCTTGCATGTTCTGGCGGGAAAAAATGTGCCGATCGGAAATTGTCACGGCCGGGATCTGCTCGCTGCCGACGAACCTGCCGATGAAGTAGTGCTTGTTCCGGCAAATGGGCCGAAATGGGAAGGGTTCATGATCGTGCGCGGAGATAAAAGAATTGCATTGAGAACCTCCACGTCCTCCAGAGAGGCTTCCTCGATGGAGTTCACCGGACTGCTTGACGAATCGGGACTTTACGAATTGAAGGTCGGTCAAGATGAGATCCGGTACCCGTTAAAAGCAAGTCATTGATGACGAAATCCTTTTATCCGATGATTACATGAAAATTCTGGTAATCGGTAACCCCATTTCGGGGAAAGGGAACGCCAAAAGGCAAATTTGCGAATTTGTGCGTGTGCTGGAGCGCCGTGGGCACCACGTGGAAGTCTTTATGACCAGTTCCGCAGGGGAGGCGCTCCGGCGGGCTCGTTCCATCAACTCTGGCACGGAAGCTCTCGTCGCCGCTGGTGGAGACGGCACCGTAAATGAGATCCTTAATGGTCTTTCTGATCCATCCGCAATTCCGATACTCCATCTTCCTGTGGGCACTGCCAATCAACTGGCCATGACCTTGGGTCTCCCCCACGACCCTGAAAAGCTGGCCGCAATACTGGAAGCCAAACTGATTCGATGTGTCGATTTAGGGGTCGCTGGCAGTCGCAGATTCTTGATGGTTCTGAGCGCCGGGTTCGATGCAAGGGTGGCAGAAGAAATCAACAGGCACAGGGGCATACGCCTGGGATATTCGGGTTATGTGTTCCCGATCCTGAAGACTGCTGCGGGCCACCGACCCGCGAAGCTGGAGGTAGTAGTAGACGATCACAGGAAAATAGTCGGCAGCGAGGTTATGGTGTTAAAGGTGCGTCTTTATGGTGGACTGCTCGTTTTCGCGGACGACGCCAGGCTTGATTCGGGTCATTTCCATGTCTGTGTTTTTCGCGAAGGTACGCTATCCGGGCTGTTTCTCTACGCTTCAGCGGGCCTCATGCGAATGGCCTCGCATATTCCCGGCATAGTAAGAACAATCGGTCGAAGAGTTCGAATCCGGTCCGAAGAGCCTGTCCCTGTAGAATTGGACGGTGAATCCTTCGGCACAACCCCTCTGGATATCCGCCTGGAGCCCTCAGTTGTGCCGTTGATTGTACCTGCAGTTCAAGATCAACCCCCCTCTGTGTAGAACTCTATCGTTTTCGAAATCATCGTAATGATCCCACATCCGCTGCTGACGGACGCCTCTCCGAAGCATGGAGATTCTTCGGTAGTGCCGGCATCTTTTCGGTTCTCATGTTGTTGTTTTTACTTACGTTCCGCGCTATCAGGCGTGTGAGAGGGTCCATTTTTCCGAGTAGGGTCATTGGATGGTGGTTTCTCGGAGTCCATGTCTGCTTGTCCGGGCTGTTGCGGGTTGAAGGGAAACGAGTTTTTTCATATAAGCCTC
>JACRDE010000166.1 GCA_016212935.1 Desulfomonile tiedjei
GGCCATTTCAAACCGGCCCGCTCTATTCGCCTGCGCGCCCGTGAAGGCTCCTTTTTCGTGACCGAAGAGCTCACTTTCGATAAGGCTTCCCGCCAGGACCGCGCAGTTCACCTGGATGAGGGGTCTTTCCTTCCTCGCGCTTGCATTATGAACGGCCCTGGCAATGAGCCCCTTTCCTGTGCCGGTCTCGCCAAGAATAAGGACCGTAGCGTTCGTGGGCGCCACTTGCCGCACCTTCAGCAGAATCTTTTTCAGGACGTCGCTCTTTCCGACGATATCGCTGAAATCATGCTCCAGTTTAATCTCCTCCCTGAGATACACATAATCCGCTTCAATCCGGTCTTTCAGCTTTCTTATTTCGGACAAGGCTTCCTGGAGTTTCTCTTCGGATCGCTTTCTGGCCATGGCGTTGATAAAAACCTCACCAAACAGGCGAAGCCTGGGAATCAGGTCTTCGCTCCAGGTCCGGTGATGGCGGGTAGTCGCCACGGTAAAGGCGCCGGCCGTGGAGCCTGCAAGGGTGATGGGGATGGAAAGATGGGACTTGGCGCCAAACTTTGTTAGAATGCTCTTGACGTCACGGGCCTCGTCAGGGATGTCCTCAGTCCTCGTGAACTGGCAGACCTCGCCCCGGCGCCATTTCTCAAAGAGATAGCGACACTTCTCGAATAGTGTGCCCGTCATGATATCCTCTGCCGCTATCTTCCTTATGAGAAGTTCGTCCTCGTGGGGCCACCAGGCAAACTGCTCTTCCAGACTGAAACTCTGCTGATCCTCGCTGACGAGGTAGAGATTGAACCTATCGGCCTGCAGAAGCCTTCCGAGTCTCTCGAAGTCCTTCTTCAGCGCCATCTCGATCTTCTCAACAGGAAGATTGATGTAAGTAGCGGAAATCTCGAAGAGCAGATTCTCGAATCGCCGGAGCTCGGTAATACTCTCCACCGCCTTCTTGCGCTCCAGGCTGCCGGCAAGTATTCTTCCCAGATAGTGAAGCTCTTCGAGCAATTCCTCTCGATACTGAAGTTGTCCGCCAAAGAGAGGAAGAATGAGCAACGCCTCTAATGACTCATCGGAATTGGCCGGCACGACCAGCGCGGATTCCGGAGGTTCTCCTGAGTATCGCTGTCTATCGGCTTCGGTCTCGCCGGACTGTTGGAGCAGCCCCTGATCGAGCACTACGGCTTTTTCCTTCCGTAGTTGCTCTGTCAATTGACCCACATTACTGTCCGATATCCTGAGAAGTGGTGCCGTTGCCGCCTTTGACACATAAGTATGCATTACCTCAACTCGCTTCCGGTCAAGGGATAATTCGGCCAGACATACCCAATCGAGGCCCCAGAAATCGCCGGATATCTCAATGGTACTATCGATCCCTGGGCCGAGTTCGCTGGCAGGCGTGCAGACGAGCCTGGCTGCCAGATCGTGCAGCAATCGTTTGAACCGTTCAAGTTTTTGGAGCGGTTCGGCTTCTTCTAAATGTACCGCTGGATGCATACCCATTCCTCTTTACGGTATCAGCGTAAGGTTATTAAATTAGGTTATCAAAGCCCGGTTTTTTACTCATTCATCAGCTTTCCGTAAGCACTTGAAATTCTAACATCAAGATATTGAAAAATCAAATCCAAAAGATATTTTGAGATCTTTGGTCTCCAAGATTCCCTTCGTAAAAAAAATTCCTTCCGAACTTCTTT
The DNA here is from genome assembly GCA_016212935.1 of Desulfomonile tiedjei. Taxonomy (GTDB): domain Bacteria; phylum Desulfobacterota; class Desulfomonilia; order Desulfomonilales; family Desulfomonilaceae; genus Desulfomonile; species Desulfomonile tiedjei_A. The sequence goes on from JACRDE010000166.1 coordinate 1,692, forward strand.
AATCTCAAAGCCATATTGGGCCAGCATCAATATACAGAGACAATTGCCGTATATTGAGAGTCAATTCCCTCTCTCGACTATTTTTGGATTTCGCGACTGTAAACCATATGAGTAGCTATATCAATATGTTATATGTAGAAAACCCTTATCTTATGAAACACGGCATGGGATTTGCTTTGTTCTGATCTACAATTTAATTAATTTCTGTCAGAAAAGGGAAGGAGAGTCTTGTTATGGCTTATAAAATCGCAGTTGACAGTGGAGGCACATTTACCGATGGAGTGCTCGTGAAGGAAAGCGGTGAGGTAATCACGACCAAGGCTCATACGACACCCCAAGACCCTGCCTTCGGAACGATGGATTGTATCCGGAAACTGGCCTCGGAACTTGGTCTAACCGTGGAGGATCTCCTAAGCCAGACAGACACCATTATCCACGGCACCACCATGGCGACAAATCTCGTTGCCACCCATTCGGGCGCCAAAATGGGAACGATTGCGACCCAGGGTTACAGGCTTCGGATGACGTTCCAGCAGGTCGCCAAGTCCGATTGGCAAGACAAGTCGGAAGACATGTTCGACATGAGGCTGGAGGCGCCCAAGGCCCTTACCTCCAACCACCTCATGACCGAAGTGGAGGAGAGAGTAAACGTCCGCGGGGAGGTGCTGGTGCCTCTCAACGAGGAGTCCGTCCGCGAGGCCGTACGATACCTGAAAGGTAAAGAAGTCGA
>JACRDE010000167.1 GCA_016212935.1 Desulfomonile tiedjei
ACATTATATTGAGTGGATTGAGATCGTCGCGGATGGAAAGACCTACAGGCAGTTCCTGAAGCCGGGTCAGGCTCCGGAAGCCTTTTTCCCGGTCACAGGTGAATGGACAGCGCGTGAGTACTGTAACCTTCACGGATTGTGGAAAGCGTGATCGAAACCAAAATGGGAAAAGCATTTGCCAGGGTGATGTCCCCGGCAAATGCACCAGAAACAGAGTCGTACCAGGGAAAGCAACAGAAGGCGGTATTCAACAATGTATCAATGTCAAACATCCAACTGCGGTTACCTTTACAATCCGGAAAAGGGTGACAGAAAAGGCAAAGTCCCTAAAGGAACGAAGTTCGAGGATCTCTCCGAGGAGTGGAAGTGTCCTGTTTGCGGGGCAACCAAGAAAATGTTCAAGCTTTTGGCAGTTCCGGGCGCGGCCTGAGACCGACGCATTGACCCGAGAGTAACAATGGCGAGAATCCACGTTTGCATCGGATTGCTGGTGTGCTTTCTGTTCGCTGGGACAGCTTCGGACGCATTCTCAGTCGATTCCGCAGCCCTCGCCATTTTGGAATTGCCTGTGCCCAAGAGCCCGGATGCTCGGAAATACCTGGGGATCTCTAAATCAGGTAACTTTAGGGTCTCGGAAATTACGTCGGAGGTGGTGATCGTAGAAGTCTTCAGTATGTACTGTCCGTATTGCCAGGCAGATGCACTGAACGTAAACGAACTGTACAAGTTGATTGAGAGCGATCCCGCCCTCAAGCGCAGAATCAGGATGATCGGAATAGGGACTGGCAACACGCCGTTCGAGGTGGAAGTATTCAGGAAAAAATACGATGTGAAGTTTCCGCTTTTTCCTGACGAGGGATTCAGCGTGCAGAAAATCTCCTCGGAACCAATAAGAACGCCCACATTTATTACGCTGAGAAGGAAGGCGGACAAGAGTTTCACCATTCTCGACACGCACATAGGAGAGACCAAAGAAGCGGGTGCTTTCCTCAAGAAAATTCTTGATGGTGTTAATCGTAAGTAGGTGGAGTCTAATGCACGTGGCTATTCGGAAAATGCGAGGGATTGTTTTCGTGGGAATCTTCCTCTTCCTGTCTGTGTTTTGCATCGGTCATCCGAAGTGCCAGGTCCCGGCCGGTTCCGTTTACAATCCCGGAGATTTGAAACCCACCGACAGTATGCAAATGCTCAAGGTCGGCGACAAGGCACCGGATTTTACGCTCCGGGATCTCTCTGGTGCCAAGGCGACGCTAAGTCAATTCTTCGGCAAGAAGAACGTGGTCTTGTCTTTTGTTCCGGCTGCCTGGACGCCGGTCTGTTCGCAGCAATGGCCCGGGTACAACATCGCTCAGGAAATATTCGACGAAGCCGACGCGACGCTTCTTGGAATCACTGTGGACAACATCCCCACATTGTATGCCTGGACAAGACAAATGGGGAATTTGTGGTTTCCTGTGCTCTCTGACTTTTGGCCGCACGGCGCTGTTGCCAAGAGCTACGGCATTTTGAGATCAAACGGTGAGTCTGAGCGCGCCTTGTTCGTGATCGACAAGCAGGGCGTGATCCGTTACATTGATGTACATGACATTAATGCGATGCCGCGGCTCGAAGATCTGGCGCAGGAGCTCTCGAGACTCAAGAGCAGTAATTGAAGCCAGGGGGAACTCAAGGTTCTCGAGTAAGCGGGTTGGAAGAGGGTCCGCCAACGTGAGCGGAGTACAATCCCAGTCCAGGTGAAACTTTCAATGAAGTCTTCGATTGTGTTTGGGGTTGCATGGGTCTTGGTGTCTCTTCTTTGTGCCGGGCCGGCTCTTGGCGAAGATGCTCCCTTAAGCCCAGCGACCCAAGAATGCTTAGACTGCCATATAACCTCGACCCCCGCGATGGTCGCGGACTGGAAAAGGAGCCGTCATGCGAGAATTGCTCCCGCAGGGGCCGTTAAGAAGCCGGACCTTGAGCGACGCGTGTCCGCAGAGAAGATTCCCGATAAACTAGCGGAGTTCGCTGTCGGATGCGCTGAATGTCATACAATGAATCCCGAAGTTCACAAAGACACGTTCAATCACAATGAGCAAAGGGTCCATTTGACGGTTACGCCGAAAGATTGCTCGGTCTGCCATCCAACCGAGGCCATTCAATTCGACAAGAATCTGATGTCTCACGCGTGGGGTAATCTCGCAGGAAATCC
>JACRDE010000168.1 GCA_016212935.1 Desulfomonile tiedjei
AATCCTTGATCACTCCGACGCGAATTCCCTGAAAATCCCTTGCCGAACTACGCTCATGACTGTCATAGTGGCTTGACAAGTGAAGCTCGCCGGCATTCCTCGCCACTTCCATCAATCGATCCAGGTCCACGCTTTGCTCAGCAACGGCTGAGGCTTCAGCCACGAAATCCATGGCACCCGGATGTTCCTGCAACGGAAGCAACCCGAGATGTCGCTGGGGAAAGTTGTCCAGAGACAACTTGCTTACACTCCCTATCACCGGGACCTGCGTAGCATCCTCAATTGCCTGAGTGAGCACCCTTTCGTGCCGCGTACCGCCGACACGGTTGAGGATCACTGCTCGCAAATCCACTTCTGGGTCCAGTGCCTTACAGCCTAGTACGAGTGCAGCCGCAGTCCGGGTCATCTTTGTCGTTTCCAGAATCAGAACCACCGGAGTCTTCAAAGTCTTTGCAAGTTCCGCTGTGCTAAAGCTTCCAGCCGAATCAACGCCGTCAAAAAGGCCGCGGTTGCCTTCCACTATTGCTGCATCCTTGCCCAGAGATCGCTTCACAAAAGAACGCAAAACCGTGTCGCGCTCAAACAGGTAAGGATCGAGATTGTAACAGGATTCAGCGGCAGCCAGGCCGAGCCATCCTGCGTCAATATAGTCGGGCCCTTTCTTGAACACGCTCAGGTTCAGCCCCCGCCTGCGGAGGGCCGCCACAATACCTACGCTCAGAAAGGTCTTTCCTGCGCCGCCCTTGAGCGCTGCCAGCACTATGCCGGGAATTCTAGAGTGTATATGCATGGGAATCAGTAAAGACCCGGTCCACTCAGATAGATGCACGGACTTCATTCACAAGCCGATATATTAACCCGCTCGAATTCCTTGCGCAACAAGTCTGCTATATCGGATCCGGGATTTCCAGCAGAGCGAGATAAGTCTGCAAAATGTGGTCCGGTAGATCACGCATGATTACAGGAACATCAGGAGCATCTTCATTGTAGGAGTCCACCACGATTTGAAAGATCTCAGTGAGATCGCCAGGGGACAACTCCTGCACCGCTCTTGTGAACAAGTTCATCAACACGTGATCGCACGATCCTTGCGAGACCTTTTGTTTCAGAGCACCCAGGAATCCCTGTACACATGGTTTGACACTTCGAGAATCAGCCCAGGCCACGTCGCCTATTCCGTCAAATCTGTCCAGCCTCATCCTGATAGTAAGATTTGCAAGAAAGAACAGAAGATGATTCAGCCGGTCAAGCTGGGAGAGTTCTTCGGACAAAGTCCTGGAAGCATACTGTCTCACAGTGATTAGTCTGACGTCCACGGAATCATTCTCAACTTTTGCTACGAAGTCACCTGATGCATGATGCCAGGGAAAAATTTCCTCGCCGGTGTTCGGGTTGTAATGCCAAGTAAGAACATAGGCAGCTTTTCTGTATAGATCACGAGCCTGGTTTTCAGACAGATCCAGACAACCTCGGTGAGAATGCCAAAGCACTAATTTGGAAGGGTGACCACTCTCGGCTGTAAGATGGAATTCGTGAAAACCATCGAACCATTCGCCCAGGAACATGCTCGACGTTGTGTTCGTCCCGTCAGCAGCCTGGACAATTTGCTCATCTTTGAAATATGCCTCAGGAATGAAACCGGGCTGGCTTCTTTCGTTCAGCTTACGCAAAAGCTCGAAATCAACTTCCAAGCGTTCTCTTCCTCTTTCCGTCAAGGCCACGTTCACGACGAAAGAACTACTCAGATCGCCTGAGCGCACCGTCACCCTCGCTGGATGATAATCACTGCCGTGTTTTTCCGTGATTATATCGATCTCCGAAACATGCCGACCCGCCGGCCCCATCTTGCTCGAGACAGCTTCCATAAAATATTCATGATGCTTATCCAGAAAAACTTTCACCGCGTCGAGGTAATCCCCGTACGTTATTCCTGACGAAGCTCCTGACCCCGCCTGGGATCGCGTCAGTGGCACAAAGGTTCTAAGCCCCTCGGAGTTGAACGGAACAGTGCCTTGCGGAGTGGAGCACAGATACCTTACATAGACATGTTTATCATTTATTAACACCATATTAACACCATATATTACTATTTTGATTCAATAAAAACCCGATTCTAGCAGATCGCTCTAATAATAGATGATTCTGAAAAAAAGCATAGGAATGAGCAGTAAACCGCAATGGGAGATGCTCCCAACCAGTACGTCCGAGGCGATTACACGGTATGTCTTACAGGGCGTTCAGCTCGCGGAAAAAAGGGTTATTTGTCTTAAATGTCCGTGTTTTTTTCTTGACTCGGCTTAGGCTCCTGCGTTAAGCTTCTCCGAATCTAGGTTTGGGTGACCGGAAGATTTCACGTTCACTTAACCCGTTGTAATATCGGAACAGTGCATCCGGAGGAAAGTGAGAGAGGGTAGAGCTTTCCGAAGGGATTATTTTTTGTTTGACGACTCTATTTCACGACATTTGCGAAGAAATCCCGACCAAGTGAATGGAAAAAAACCCGAAGTAAAGAAGGAGGAAGCGTTAATGGGAAAACACAATACTCCCATGCTTGATGAATTGGAGAAAGGGCCGTGGCCTAGTTTTGTTTCCGATATCAAGCAGCAAGCTGACAAAGGGAAACACATCTTGAAAGAGGCGCCGAATGACCTTCTCGGCATAATGGAAATGTCCTACGTGGACAAGGTCACCCACTGGAAACACGGCGGAATCGTGGGTGTATTCGGATACGGCGGCGGCATCATCGGTAGATATTGCGACCAGCCTCAAATGTTCCCGGGCGTAGCCCATTTTCACACTGTTCGCGTAAATCAGCCGTCCAGCAAGTATTATACTTCCGATTATCTGCGCAAGCTGTGTGATCTGTGGGAAAGACACGGCAGTGGTCTGACCAACATGCACGGTTCTACTGGTGACATCGTTTTCTTGGGAACCACCACTGACCACCTGGAACCGCTGTTTTACGAATTGACTCATGACCTCAATCAAGACCTCGGTGGTTCCGGATCGAACCTCAGGACCCCCGAATGCTGCCTCGGAATGTCCCGTTGCCAGTTTGCCTGCTATGACACCGAAGAAACCTGCCACCAGATGACCAATGCATATCAGGAAGAGCTCCACAGACCGGCCTTCCCCTACAAGTTCAAGTTCAAGTTCGACGGATGCCCCAACGGCTGCGTGGCCTCAATAGCCCGTTCGGACATGTCAGTAATCGGAACCTGGAGAGACGATATCCGTATCGATCAGGCAGCGGTTAAAGCATACGTAGGTGGCGAACTGAAACCCAACGCGGGCGCTCACTCCAGCAGAGATTGGGGTAAGTTCGACATCCAGGCGGAAGTAATAAATCGATGCCCCACCGAGTGCATGTGCTACGGTGACGGGAAGCTGGAAATCAATAATGCAGAATGCGTTCGATGCATGCACTGCCTTAACGTTATGCCCAGAGCCCTCAGAATTGGTGAAGATCGCGGCGCAAGCGTCCTGTTCGGTGCGAAGGCTCCGATCCTCGAAGGTGCTCAGATGTCCACCCTTACCGTCCCCTTTATGAAGATGGAAGCACCTTTCGATGAACTCAAAGAGCTGGTCGAAAAGGTTTGGGACTGGTGGATGGAAGAAGGCAAGAACCGTGAACGGCTCGGAGAATTGATACAGAGAAAGAGCATGCAAGAATTTCTCCGCGTCATAGAGCTCGACCCGGATCCCAGAATGGTAGACGAGCCCAGATCCAACCCGTACATCTTCTGGAAAGAAGAAGAAGTCGAGGGTGGATGGACACGCGACATTGATGCCTATCGCAAGAAACACTTGAGGTAACAGGAGGTTAAACATGCCTTACGATCCAAGCAATCCTCTACAGGATAGAATTACCGATATCGGTCCCAAATACTTCAGAGAATTCTTCCCGCCGGTAATCGAAAAGAATTTCGGCAAGTGGGTGTACCACGAGATCCTCGAACCCGGAGTCCTCGTGCATGTGGCAGAGAGCGGCGACGAGATCTACACAGTCCGCGTCGGCGGCGCACGCCTCATGAGCGTCGAGCTCCTTCGCGAGATGGCCGAAATCGCAGACAAGTACTGCGGCGGTTACCTGCGGTTCACCACCAGAAACAACATCGAGTTCCTGGTGTCCGACAAAGCCAAAGTCAAACCATTGGTCGATGACCTCAAAAGCCGCAAGTTCGACGGCGGCTCATACAAATTCCCCGTTGGCGGAACTGGCTCCGGCATCACCAACATAGTCCATACCCAGGGATGGGCTCACTGCCATACTCCCGCGATCGATGCTTCAGGCGTGGTCAAGGCGGTTATGGACAGTCTGTTTGATGAATTCGGTTCAATGAGAATGCCCGCTCCTGTCAGGGTTTCTCTGGCATGCTGCCTCAATATGTGCGGAGCGGTTCACTGCTCGGACATAGCTATTCTGGGAATTCACCGCAAACCGCCGATGATCGACGGTGAGTGGATCGACAAGCTTTGCGAACTCCCCTTGGCAATCGCAGCTTGCCCCACAGCGGCCATCAAACCAGCCAAGACTGCCAGCGGCCTGAAGGCTCTGGAAGTCAACGCAGAACGCTGCATGTTCTGCGGAAACTGCTATACTATGTGTGCGGCCATGCCGCTGGCGGACGAAGTCGGAAGCGGAATCGCTATCCTTGTAGGCGGCAAGCTCTCCAACAGGATCAGCAAGCCCAAATTCTCCAAGGTCGTGATCCCGTTCATTCCCAATGAGCCGCCGCGTTGGCCCTCCACAGTGGACGCGGTCAAGAAGATCGTTGATGTGTACGCAAAAGACGCCCGCAAGTACGAGCGCCTCGGCGACTGGGCGGAGAGAATCGGCTGGGAAAGATTCTTTGAGAAAACCGAGATTCCTTTCACCCATCACTTGATCGACGACTATCGGTTCGCTTACACAACCTGGCGCCAGTCGACGCAATTCAAGTTCTAGTTGGTCAAAAGGAGTTCTCCCATGACCGAAGACGAAGCAAAAAAAGCTATTCTGGAAAACCTTCAAGGCAAGAGCAAGACCAAGTCGAAGTTCTATTTGAAGGACTTCTACTCAATGGTACCCGACATGAAGCCCCGGGAAATAAAGAACATCGTCAACAAGATGGTTCAGGAAGGGCATCTCGAGTACTGGTCGAGCGGAAGCACAACCTTGATCGGGTTGAAAGGAATGGGCAAGCAGCACCAAGAAGAAGACTAATCTAAAGTTTTCTGTTCAGCTGACAGTTTAGGCCGATCGTAACGGCTAAAAGGGAGGGGTCAACCCCTCCCTAAAACTTTCATCTCCTTTTCGGCCCCCTGACGACAGCGAGCCACAATGATTCGGTACACGCCGGATTTCTTAAGATTTCACCGCACTAATACGAATTCGCAATCAAAGAAGGAAAATCGGAGAAACCCTTCTTATTAATAACGTTCGATTTCTTGTTTTCTCGAGAAGAAGTTGGATTGCGATCGATGTAACTTACTGCTTCTATGAGAGAAATCGGGCAAAGTTTGGTTGCGGCCACAGGCCGCGTCCTGTAAGAAGTGTTTCCCCGAACCCCATCCCAAGAACTTCTAGCAATTTGCCTGAATCCTTATTTTTCCGACGGAAAAATGATGATTCAGGCAAGTGTCAAAAGTTTTTTGGAAGGGTCTTGGGGAACCCTTTTTTACAAAAAAGGTTCCCCAGATCTTACTGCTTTGCAAGCGCATTGGTATAAAACAGCCGCCGCCCACCCTTCTCGCTGCTCTCTGCGGATAAGCTTCAGGCCGCCTGAACCGTAGTTCCCTATTACCTCGTCTGCCATTACTTCTGCAATTCCGGAAAGTATCAGCAGGGATCCCGTACACGCAATTAGATCGTCTTTGATTCTCAACAGCGTGGGAGCCGCAAGATTGGCAGCTACAATTTCAAATGTCCTGCCTACGGATTGCACCCCACCGATGAAGAACGCTGCCAGCCCAGGGTCCACCGACAGCGTGAGAGCATTGATCTGAAGATTTCTCCTGGCAGTAAACACGGCGGAGGGGTCGATGTCCAGACCAACCGTAAAGCCGGTCCCCATGGCCATGCCGGCAATGGAAAGAACCCCTGTGCCTGTGCCCACGTCAAGCATAGCAGGAGGAGGCCCCTTCTCTCGGAATATCTTGATCTCTCGTTCGAGGAATTCCAGGGCCATTATTGTGGTGGGATGATCCCCGATGCCAAAAGCCGGTCCGGGATCTATGACTATTTCAAGTCGATTGCTCTTTTCAACTCCCCGTTCCCAGATCGGAACCAGCCGAAGTCTCTCCCCCACATCCACGGAACGGATATTGCCCACCCACGGGGCGCTGGAACGTTTCTTGTTGCGTCTCAAAGGAACTCTCTCAGTGTCAGAAAAAAATTCTTATCGAAAACGATCCTGAGCGCTTCTGCCAGGGAATAGCCGGGGCCGGGAGGGGGAGTCTGTTTTCCGATAAGGTCCATGATCAGATCCCTGGAGTATCGGTATAGCTGTCGCTGAATTTCGTCAACATCCACGGTGGCGTATTTCGATCCTTCGGAGAATGAACTCTTCGGACATGAGATCACTCTGCCGGAAATCTTCTGGGGGGTACCGTACAGACGACACGTTATCGGTCTATAGTCGTACATCATGCAAGCGTGATCTTCGTTGAGCGGGCATCGGATCCTGATTTTCGATGCCGTCTCCAGGAGTTCCTGTCTTGAGCAGTCTTTGGAACCACTGAGCAGGACTCTTTCAGCCTCACGGAAAAGAGGCTCTGTCTGCTCTGCTCTGGAGAGAACTCTCTCCTGGACCTCTTTGGACATATTTTGCCTGAACGTTCCGCTTATAATGAAGGCTTCAATGAGACTGAGTTTGAAGTACACGTGGCAACAGTCATCGCAACCCGGTCCACAAGCCATCAGATCTCTATGGGATTGCTGGACGGCCGTGAAGAGGTCCTCTGCCTGGCCAACGAGCTCCAGGTATCGGCTAACATGATCCTGCAAATTCATCTGTCGATCCGAAGTTGATTCAATTATTCGCTTGGATGAGGGATCCCGAGCTGGGCCTCAATGACTAGCACTCGCTCCCTGACCGAATCCATCTCCCCAGCATAATGCAGGATTGCCTGATTGGCAACAGAGACGAATTTCTTGAAATCCGAGTCCATCAAGTTGAAGCCTCGGGAGAGTCCTTGATAGTGGGCTTCGCCTCGTTCCTCCATGGAATCGAGCTTTACCTCCAAGTTATCAATTCGGCCATGGATGAAGTCCACTTGAACCTGAAGGGCATCTATTTTGGCCTCAAGACGCACCAGCAATTGTTCTAACCGGGCTAATCCCGCGGCAGAAAGCGAATCCCTTTTGTCCGGGGAATCCACACGTATCCTAGGGGTGTCCATTCGAGCCTCTGTGCCGCTGTCCCGCCCCTCAATGGCTCCCATACGAGCTTCCAACGTATCGAATCTTCGCTCGAAGGAGGCCTTCATTCCACGCGTTTCGTCCCGGATCTGGATGAGGATTTCGGTGGTTATATCAGGTCCCTGGCTTGTGGTCATCGGCGATTCTCCGCAGACTCGAGCGGATAAAGGATATGCGCTGAGCACAATAGTCGGCCCGGAGCCTCAAGTCAAGCGGGAATATTCAGAATAAAGCTACGTTAATACAGCCTGTTGTATCGTTAAACTGTAGGCGTCAGGGTTTGATGGTTGTGAAGATCCGGCCATCCTTGCGTTTGACTACGCCTCTCTTGAGAAAACTGTGCATGGCATCGTCATATTTGGGCCGGTAATTTCCCTCGAAGTAGAGATTCACTGTCTCCACAAACCACGGGGTGGTCATCAGGTAATCAAAAAGGGACTCCTCATCTGCCCCTTGTTTCATCATGAGCGTGTATACGATGATCTTCTTTATCAGGTCATTCCCGATGCGTTTCGGATTCTCCAGGAATTGTCGCAGGCGTTTCCGTGCCTTTTCCAATGCGGAATCCACGTCCGAAAAGGGATTGCCGTGCCCTGGATACACCATCTTGACATCGAGACTTTGAATCTTGTCCAGAGACTCCATCAAAGAGAATACGGCCCTGCTGCCCTCGATTCGGACTGTCATCACAGCGACGTCATTTTCCCAGAGTATGTCCGAAGATATGAGAACCTTCTCCTGCTCGTTGTACAACACGATCCCGTCCGCAGAATGGCCGGGCGTGTATATCACTTTGAAATCGTAGGGGCCCACCGAAACCACCTGGCCGTCTTTCAAGCCGATGGCGCAACTGAAGAACTCCGCTTCCTGCACGTAATATCGCCACCACGTGGACCATGCGTCCCGGGTGTCGATAAAATACTTGCCGATTTCGTGTATGGCGATTTCGCAACCTGACCTATCTTGAATGGCCCTATTTCCTCCGATGTGGTCGCAATGGCAGTGAGTATTGATTATCAGCCGCACCCGGGAGAGATCCACGCCTAGACCTGCGATCAGTTTCTCAGTGTCCGGAAAACCCGCGATGTACCCAGTATCGATCAACACCGGGTCCTCGGACCTGTACACGAAATGATTCCCGTTAAGATAACCTCTTTGGATGAAAAACAGATCTGGCAGAATTTCAATTACCGCCATTGAGACTCCTTGTTCAGAATCCTACACGTCCTATTTTGGCTAACGTATTTTTATATCCTGCAGTTGCTTCCTCGTGCTCTCGGAATACCAAATATCAACAAATTCGCTGATGGAATCCGATTCTTTAGGTTTGATTTTTTCCATTATCGGCTTCCGCAGGAGCTTCTTTATGCTGTAAAAAGCGCTATGGTCGCGTTGGCCAAGATCACGCGCGACATTCATGGCGTCCTCTATCAGTTTTTCTTCCGTTGTTTTCTTGTCGATAAGGCCTAGTTCCAGTGCCCCGTCAGCAGAGTACATGGAACCGGAGCATAGAATTGTCTCGGCATTTCTGTGCCCCACGCAGGCCCTCAACATTCCCACGGCGCCTGCAAACACCGAAGCACCGAAAGTTATCTCGTTTAATGATATCTTTGCCTTTCCGTCAACCATAACTCGATAATCGCACGCTGTGGCAATCATACATGCACCTGCAATGGTATGCCCGTTCAATGCAGCCACCACCGGCTTTGGGTAGAGAAAGAGATACTCGTACAGACCTGCGAATTTGGTCAAATAGCGGGTGAAGTCCTCCCTTGAATAGCTGAGAAATTCTGGAATATCAAAACCGAAGGAAAAAAACCTTCCCTGTCCTGTTAGTATGACCGCACGGATGACCGCATCCTCAGCCAGTTCCTCTAAGCAGCCTCGCACCTCATCCACGACGATTTCATTCAAGGCATTGACCTTACCTCTGTTGACAGTTACAACGGCTAGATTCTCTTCCTTGGAAACTTCCACGAATTCCATCGCAACCTCCTTGAAAACCTGCATAGGACTTCTCTTACGGACTCGTATTAGGCCTCTTGGTCTCTGGAAATCACTGATACCTTCATCATGATTCCCCCGTATCCGCTGCATTCAACACCCACATCCAGGCACCTGACATGGCGCATGAAATGAAACTCGTTAGGAGCCAGGCCTTCGCTCAAGCGCTCATTTACAAGCGCGACAGGCACGGCCAGTTGAGATACGGCGTACACGCAGAGTCTTTTCGGGCAGAGCTTGCTTATGAAATTTCCGTCGATGTCCAGAACGAACCGATCTCCAGTTTTGTAACCTGAATTACAGTGTCTCGCCTGTACGATCATCGCCTCGATTGAATAACGGGCTGCCGCTGCGGCAATCTTCTCCATCAGCCGCACTCTTGGATCATCGTTCCGAAACTGCTCCAGATCGGCTTCTGTATACCCGACCCGGTCACCGAACCTCTTGAGCATATTGGACGTCATAGCATTCCTCCTGCAAGTGTATTGTATGCTGGACCGCATACTGTACTGACTGTAAAGTCTATTTTTGCGCTGAGGTTCCCATCTGATTTAGTCTACCTTCAAAACAGTATCCTCTTTGAGAATCGATTCTCGTAACGTTTCTCACGAACTATCATGACCTGTCGTTCACAACGGAACATGAAGGTCCCGGTGCTACGCCTCCAGCAGAGAGGCTGAATCCGTCATCCCAACGGAAGTCGGGATCCAGATGAATGTGAGTTTGCTCCCCCCACTGGATGCCGGCTTCCGCCGGCATGACGAACGTCCGAGTGGGTGACTTTCATGTAAAATGTCATCATGATCCCGTCAAACGCCGATCTTCTATCGTTTTCATGCTTCTTTGTGGCGCTCTCCGCCATGGGAATTAGTATCAGTCGATTTTTTGCCTGGAAATAGCCCTTTTTAGCGCTTCGGCAGTCTTCTTGAAGGCTTCCGTGTCCTTAGTTGCTTTGC
>JACRDE010000169.1 GCA_016212935.1 Desulfomonile tiedjei
TCATACCCCCAACTTTAACAAAGTATTCCTCGACCAGCTTCTTTCGGTCGTCATCATTGATCTTTTCTCGAATGAGCGATTCAGCCAGTTCGATCGCCAAGGCCACCGCCTCATTCTTGAGCTCGATTTTCGCTTTCCGGACTTCCTGTTCGGCTGCCACTTTTGCTGCTTCCGCCATAGAAGCCGCCATTCTTTCAGAGTTGGCGATCACCTTGGCGCTTTCCGCGTCAGATGATTTCTTCAGCTCGGCACGCATTTTATCCAGTTCCTGCTCCATGCCGGCCAACTTCTGCTGATAATCCTTGATCATTACTTCGGCCAGATCACGCTGCTCCCTGGCTTGTTCGAGGTCCATTTGGATCTGAGCTTTTCTCTCTGTGAAGAAATTTCCGAGGGGTTTCTTCAGAACATAGACGAGTATTGCCAGAAGGGCTACGGTGTTAATCACCCTCCAAAGGAGCATTCCTGTGGTCCATGGCGAACCTTCGGATGCGGCGAAAGCATCCGTCGCAAGTAGGATCGCCGGCAATACCAAAAGCACTAATGCAGTTTTCTGATGCTTCATCTGACTGCCCTCCCCAGAATCTTTTCTGTGATGGATTCTGCCAGAGGTGTCATTTGAGCCTTGAGCGTTTTCCGAACTTCGCTAGCTTCGGCCTGAATGGCAGCCTTCATATCGTCAACTATTCGGCTGGCTTCAGTTCTAGCCTTATCCAGGATAGCGCTTTCTTTTTTCTTGGCCTCGGCGATCAGTGCGGCCTTTTCCTGGGCCGCTGTCTGTCTGGCCTTGGCAAGCGCTTCCTGGTGTTGGTTCTCTTGAAGCCGAACATTTTCTTCCAGCTCAAGAGCCTTTTCTCTGTCCTTTCGTATCTGAGCTTCCCGTTCGCGCATCTTAGCAAGGATGGGTTTATACAGGATAGCGTTCAGAATGAACAACAGAGCCAGAAAGTTGATCAACTGAATAAACAAAGTGAAGTTTAGTTGAATCACTGGCGTTACTCCCGCATCGCAATGTTTTACGACTGTCCGGCCTTCCTCCAGACAGGGACCGCACGGCCACTAGCCTACAACTATTTGATTTTTAAGTAAAAGGATGCTTTTGAGACCCAAACCAAGAATGACTCGGCATAGTAACACCCCCTCTTGAGGCTTGTCAAGATTTTTTCTGGGGGCCGAAGGCGCACAGAATGCGCCATTTCTACCGGTCATGCTTGTGTAGAGGGCTCTTTTCAGACGACTCGGGTTCGAGCGTACCGGGGTCCTCATAGGGGGGCCAAGCCTGCGCGGATATAGCTTCCAAGGGCTCGTCTTCTGGAGAGGTTTCTGCCTCTTCCTGGACGAGCGCTGTAATCTCAGGTTGCAGTGAGGACATACTGCAAGTCCCTTCGAAAATCACGCCCTCCTCGACCACAAGGCTGGGGGTCCTTATGTTGCCGTACACCTTCGCGGGGGGATACAGCTCTATCTTCTCCGTCGCAATGAGGTCCCCGCGAACTTCCCCTGCAATTTTGAGCACGTTTGAATGAATTTGGGCGTGCACAACCGAGTCTTTGCCTACGACAAGTGTACCGCGACTAATTATCTCGCCTGCGAAGTGTCCATCCAGGTGCACCACCCCGGAAAACGCCAGCTTACCTTGAAATTCGGTTTGTGCGCCGAGAAATCCGCTTACTGCGTCACTTTTAGCTTTTCTGAATCGCAGCATTATTCCTCCAGGTTTTCCGAGGGCCGGTCAGTGGTCGTCCGGCCGTAATAAACCGCTCTCTCCTTAACATAGACAGTGCACGTGTTCAAGTAATAATTCAGTAGTTGTCGAATACGACGAGAATTAGGATGCGATTGACAGCCACGCCCGCTATTCCATGTGTCTGATTATTGGAGTTCTGTGTCCTGTTCGCCGGAGAACGAAAAAGAAGTTGGTCTCTTACAAATCAATAAGAAAAACGTCGCATGCTCACGTTGACAAGTATGGCGATTGCGAGAAATGATGCAAGCAAAGAAGATCCTCCGTAACTGA
The DNA here is from genome assembly GCA_016212935.1 of Desulfomonile tiedjei. GTDB lineage: Bacteria > Desulfobacterota > Desulfomonilia > Desulfomonilales > Desulfomonilaceae > Desulfomonile > Desulfomonile tiedjei_A. The sequence continues at coordinate 2,018 of JACRDE010000169.1, forward strand.
GGAAAATCAACGGAACGCCCACCACAGGCAGAAGCCCCATAACCATTGCCACATTGATCACTACGTGCCAGAAAAGCACTGCTGTGCATCCGAATGCCAGAATAGCACCGAAGCTGTCCCTTGCTTTGCCTGCCACACCCAGGCCCATGAAGAACATTATCGTGAACAACAGCAGGACGGCGAAACTACCGACGAATCCCCACTCCTCAGCCAGAATGGAAAAAATAAAATCCGTGTGCTTGACAGGCAAAAACATAAGTTGATTCTGGGTTCCCTTGAGAAAGCCTTTGCCTAAAATACCTCCTGAACCAATGGCTATCTGCGACTGAAGAATGTGATACCCAGCGCCCAAAGGATCAGAATCCGGGTTGAGAAAGGTGAGTATCCGCTTTCGCTGGTAATCCAACAACAACCGATCACCCACCAGCAATAGTATTGGGATTAGTCCCAGAACCACTCCGCCCGCCCAAACAAGTATTCTTTTGTCAGCCACAGCAAAAAGAATCACAGAGACGGCAATGATGAAAATTACTCCGGCTGTGCCTAAGTCAGGCTGAATTAGCACCAGGACCATGGGTACAGCAGCAAGCATGAGCCCCTGAGCGACTTCTATCCAGCGGTATCCAGCCTTGCCGGCGCCGTTTTGGAAGCACTTCGCGAGTATGATGACCACCGCGAGCTTTGCGAATTCCGAGGGTTGGAAACGCATCATCCCTATTTCTATCCAGCGCCTGGAACCTGCTGTGACTTTCCCGACCGCCCACACGGCTATGAGTGCGGCCACCACTATGATGTAAATCCATAACGCCCAACGCTCGAGAATTCGGTAGTCGAACAACAGGAAAACGGCCATAAGGACGAGTCCGAGGCTGCACCAAGTCATCTGCCTTATTACGAACGACCTCCCGGCTTCCCCCATGGGAGCAGTGGCGCTGAAAATCAGGGCCAGCCCTATTCCCGAAAGAACCATGCTTAGAAAAATCAGAGGCAGTTTCATCAAAGCCAGAGCGGGCCTATTCAATTTGAGCTGCACCTGGGACATATCGGCTTGGACCTTAAGAGCTATTGAATTAGCATTATTCTTCGGAATCTCCCGGATCGGGGACCCCATAATAGCGGGCTATGATTTTTCGGGCAAGCGGGCCAGCGCTGGCGCCTCCTCCTCCTCCGTGTTCCACAATTATGGCCAGCGCAATTTTCTGCGGCCTATCATTGACATAAGCCACAAACATTGCGTGGGTACGCTCGTGATACGGGATTTGGTCCTCTTCTTTTGTCCTTTGCTTTACCCGTATCACTTGGGTAGTGCCGGTTTTGGCTTTGATGTTGATTCCGGGGACTCTGCACCGCCTTCCAGTGCCTTTGTTGTCAGCCACCACATCGGACAACGCGGACTGCAGCAGGGAAAGGTCTTTGGGCTCGAGCGGAATATCCCAGCGGACCACTGGCGAATGGTCAAAAACAACAAATCCGTCAGGTCCGACTATTTGTTTGACAATAGCCGGTTTTAGCAATTTTCCGCCGTTGGCCATCACTGCCGTCATCATGGCCAACTGAATTGGAGTGCATACGAGGTAACCCTGACCGATGGCAACTGTAAGGGTCTCGCCATCTTTCCAGGAATCACCGTAAGTCCTCATTTTCCAGGCGGAAGTAGGTATAAGCCCGGGCAACTCTTGGGGAAGCCCCACCCCGGAAGGGGTTCCCAAGCCGAACAAAGATGCGTACTTGGCCATGCGATCCGCCCCCAATTTGAGACCCAATTCGTAAAAGTAGATGTCGCAGGATTCCACGATGGCCCTATGGAGGGATACCTTACCGTGGCCGTACGCATTCCAGCAACGAAAGACCTGGCCACCAAGTTCCAGCTGTCCCTTGCAAGTGAATGCTCGATCCGGAGTGATAGCATGTTCCGCAAGCCCTGCAGCGGCGGTTACTATCTTGAAAGTGCTGCCTGGAGAATACTGTCCCCTTATGGATCTGTTCTCAAGAGGATGCAGGGGATCGCTGTTGAGTGTCTTCCATTGGCGCTCGGTTATTGAAGGAGAGAACAGACCAAGGTCGAAACTCGGCTTACTCACCATTGCCAGAATACGACCGGTGTCAGGGTCTACTGCAACCACGGAACCCGCCCTGTGGATGAAAACGTCTTCAACATATTTCTGAAAAGCCGCGTCCACAGTTAAGAAGAGATCAGCTCCATTTCGGGGAGGTTTTCGGGAAAGCGTGGACAGAGTCCTTCCTTTCGCGTCTATTTCCAGTTGTTCCCAACCTTCTTCTCCTTTGAGATAGCTCTCGTATTCTTTCTCCAGCCCGTTCTTTCCGACTATATCTCCAGTGCGGTACCCCACCCTGGATGTTTTTGCCAATTCTTCCTGGGAAATCTCACCCACCGTGCCGATCGCATGACAGAGTGTGTCTTGAGCCGGATACAGGCGCAACGGTTTAATTTCCAGAGCCACTCCCCTGAGGTCCGTAGCATGGGCCTTGACCAGAGACACCTCTTCCAGACTCATGTTTTTCTTGATCGGATAGTTCATAAATTTGGGAATCGTACGGCTTCGCTCGATAATGCCGCGCATTCTTTCCTGCGTTACTCCAAGAATTGGAGCGTAAGTCTGGATCAATTTCTGAGGCCTATCAAGTTCGCTGGGCACAATTGACAAGGTGAAGCTCGGAGTATTCTCTGCCAACACTCGGCCTCTAGAATCCAGAATCCTGCCCCTGGTTGAGGGCATCCTCATTAGCCGAACCCTGTTGTTGTCGGACATCTCGTTGTACGATTCGCTTTGGATCATTTGGAGATGCCACAGCTTTACCGAGAGCAACCCCATAAATACAAGCGCGACTGCCGAGGCTATCCAGATGCGGCGCGAAAAGTAGTCATCGAGATTGTTCCTGGAAGGCAGAGTGGTCATGCTATGTGCCGACAATGCTTTCTATTGGGTCGCTTCTGCCGGGTTCTTGTATGCAAGTAGAGACATTTCATATTACGCGGCCAAGCGATTGGTACTCCAGAATCGCAGATGTTGTCGTTTGAGGCAAGTCTCCTCGGCCATTGGCGGCACAGTCTGACTTGACTTCAGTGACCTGTCCGAAACGACGTCCGGAGATGTCACTCTCTAAACTGCGTTTCAGTGTCAGACACAGAAACCTCAGCGTATTCCCACGAGCCGCGTATACCCGGACCACAAGCTGTCCAAAGCCGGAAGAATCACCAGAGAAGTCATGGCAGTAATGCCTGATTTAATTATTATCCATTGGCCCACATTCCATCCCAATTCAACAGGACTTGCAACCCGCCGCATGATGAAAACCATACCGCCCACGATGAGACTGGCAGCGAATATCATAACAGCCTTGGCCGAATTGCTGTCCACGTGAAACCTGGAATCCGCATACCCAAAAGCCAGCAGCAAGAAACAATACATTAACGAAAACAGACCTGAGGGAGAGCCCGAAAAGAGATCCAGAATCAACCCGCCGCAAAATGCCAACGCCACTCCTACAAGGAATTGCATCCGGAAACCAGCCCAGCTTACCAAAACCAGCATCAGGTCAGGCTTGTACTCGCTTCCCCAGAAGAAACCCGCGAAGGTAGTTTGAATCACTATGGTCGTGAGTCCTGCCATCAGGATGAAGAATACGTCCCTCAACGCTTGTCCTCCAGGCCGGGCCTCACGTCAAAACCGGCTTTGTGAGCTAATATTACTAAGACCTCTTCAATTTCAAGGAAGTTCACGGCGGGCCTTATCTGCGCCTCCAGGAACAATCCCTGGGCTGCTTTGCGAACCGTTTCTACCGTACCTACAGCCAGACCTCTGGGAAAAATTCCGTCGAGTCCCGAAGTAATAACCTGATCTCCAGGTTTGACATCCGAACTTAGGCCTATGTACCTCAGCGTGCATCCGCGTTCAAGAGAGCCGTTGAGCACACCTCTATCCCTCGTCCGTATCACACGGCAGTCCAGCGCCAGGTTAGGGTCGGTCAACAACAGCACCCTTGATATGTCGGTTGACGTCTTCGCGATTCTACCGACAACTCCTTCGGAAACTACTACAGGCATTTCCGGGGCAACTCCATCGTCAGATCCTCTGTTAATGAAAAAAGTCCTGTACCACCCCAAAGCGTCCTCTCCCACAACCTGTGCCACGAGCATCGGAAATTCGTTTCGACTCTTGAGCTGCAGCAGTTTCTTGAGACGTCGATTTTCGATATCTTTATTGAGCAGGCTGGCGTTCTCCTGGCGAAACTTTCTGATTTCCTCTTCCAGTAACCGATTTTTCTCTTGCACGTTCACAAGGCTGATGTATGTGTTCCATGAGCCCTTCAGCCTGGAGTTCATCGAAAAAACAGCTTGTTGGAAAGGGCGGATTACGGAATAAACCGCACGGGTTACAGGTCCGCTCTGCGGCTCTTGCGGTGAGGAAAACAGTATGATCAGTCCTCCGCCTATGAGTATCAGTACAATGGCTATGTCGCGAACCGCTCTAGGCATTACCCGGCTGTGAATAGCAATGGAAGGAGTTGGGCCGCTGATGGCAGTTAATGGCTATCATCGTATGAGCACATCTTTCAGCACGTCGAAATGCTCAAAGACTATTCCAGAACCTACGACCACCGTGCACAGGGGATCGTCGGCCACAATTACCGGCAGACTGGTCTCTCTGCGAATCACTTCGTCCAAGTTCTTGAGGAGCGAGCCCCCTCCCGTCAGTACTATCCCGTTGTCAACTATGTCTGCGGCCAATTCAGGGGGGGTCTGTTCGAGAGCGGTCTTTATGGTTTCCAAAATGGCCCTGATAGGCTCGGCAATGGCCTCAGTGACCTCACCGGACCTCAAAGCGACTACCTTGGGCACGCCGCCTATCAGGTCCCTTCCCTTGACCTCGATGATGCTCTCTTCTGGCTCGTAGCAAGCGCTCCCAATCATCATCTTGATATTTTCCGCCGTCCTCTCTCCGATCAGAAGACTGTATCTCTGCTTTACGTAACGGATGATCGCGTTATCGATTCTGTCCCCCGCAACTCTGAGAGACTTGGAATAGACGATGTCCGACATTGAGATCACCGCCACTTCGGTTGTCCCACCTCCGATATCGACAATCATGCTGCTCGTGGGTTCCGTTATGGGAAGATTCGCACCGATTGCAGCGGCCAGGGGTTCCTCTATGAGATAGACCTCTCTCGCTCCGGCGCTTTTTGCTGCTTCCCGTACGGCACGCATTTCCACCTGTGTGCTTCCGGACGGCATACAGATTATTATTCGAGGCTTGACCAGGAACCTGCGGTGGTGAATCTTGAAGATAAAATGCTTGAGCATGGCCTCGGTGACTTCAAAATCTGCTATGACCCCGTCTTTCATCGGGCGGATCGCCTGCATGTTGTCCGGAGTTCTTCCCAGCATTTTCTTGGCGTCGGTCCCAACAGCTACTATTCTAGGCCCTCGCTTGAGATCTGTCTTCACGGCCACGACGGAGGGCTCGGACAGGATGACCCCCTTGCCTCTGACATACACGAGGGTGTTGGCCGTACCGAGATCAATGGCCATATCATTGGAAAAGAAGCCCGATAGCGAATCAAAAAACATGTGAATGTTTGTCCCGAAAAAGCAGATTACACGTGAAGATATCTTTGGAAACTTAACAGAAGCGCAACTTTGGATCAAGCGTTCATTACGCCCGGCAAGGCCGGTTGACAAAATGTCCCGAAATTCTTATTATCCCGCATCGATTCTGGAGAACGGGAAAGGAGAAGGATCTTGCTAGATCTGATGAGAAAACACGCCAGCTCGTGGCTGATTAAGGTGGCCCTGGGCGGTATTATCCTTGTTTTTATCTTCTTCTTCGGCTGGTCCGGGCCCGGCGACAGATCAGGTAATTACGCTGCTAAGGTAAATGACACGGTGGTCTCATACGACCACTTTTACAACGTATACGAAAGCGAACTGGAGAAGATGAGGCTCAGATTCAAGGGAGCGATTCCGCAGGAGCTCTTTGAAAAACTGAATCTCAAGAGAAATGTGGTTCAGGCCCTGGTCAACCGGGTGCTGTTGCTGGAAGAAGCAAAGAGGCTGGGGCTTTTCGTGAATGATGGCGACCTGGTGCAGGATATTCGGACCAACCCAATGTTTCAGAGGGACGGCGTCTTCGACGAAAGCATGTACAGGGGGTACCTGTCTACCATAAAGCTTACGCCAACCGCGTACGAGGAGACCCGAAAGCAGGAATTGCTTGAACAACAGGTGATTCGACTGATCACCGACGGGGTGAAGACCGACCCCCAGGAAGTGAAGCAGCTCTGGCATTTCCAGAATGACAAACTTGTCCTGTCTTTGCTGCTCATCAAGGCGGAAGAATCCGCGGAACAGCCGGACCAGAAGGCATTGGAGACCTTCTTTAAAGAGAATCAAGCCAGTTACGAAATTCCGCCCTCATTGGATCTTCAGTACGTGTTCTTCTCGTGGAGAGATATTCAGAAAAAGCTGTCGGTCTCCGAAGATGAGGTGCGCTCCTATTACCAGAATCACCCCAAAGAGTTCACCGAACCTGAAAGGATCCATGCCAGGCACATACTTTTCAAAATTGAACCGGACGCAACTCCTGAGCTCATCGAGCAAGTGCGGAAGAGGGCTGAATTCACAAAGCAGATGATCGAAGGCGGTAACGATTTCAAGACGGTGGCCCAGTCCGAATCCCAGGATGAGACAACTAGAGATAGGGGTGGCGATCTGGGCTTCTTTTCGAGAGGCACAATGAACCGTGAACTTGAAAAGACCGCGTTCGGCCTGGAAATGGGAAAAGTATCCGATCCTTTCCGCACCCAACTGGGATATCACGTACTTGTGGTCGAAGAGCAGAAGCCAGAAACTGTGTTGGACTTCGAGCTTGCAAAAGACAAGATCGAACACAAGCTTCTCGAGGAAAAAGCCCGAAAAAGAATCGGTCCGGAAGCTGACACTTTCTATGAACAAGTCTACAGATCTGAAGACCTCGAAAGCCCTGCTAAACAGTTCGATCTTCAGGTTCGATCAGCAAATTTCGTCACGCGGGCTGGAGGAATTCCCGACGTTACCAGCGACGCCAAAATCATGGATGAAGCCTTTGCGTTGAAGATCGGTGAGATTTCCCGGCTTGATCGCCTTGGAGACAACTTCCTGGTCATGAAGCTGACGACCAAGCATAAGGAGCGCATTCCAGATCTGCAGGAAGTCCGCAGCGCAGTGGAAAAAGACTATGTCAAACAGCAGGCATTCGCGTCAGCCCGAAAGAAAGCCGACGAAATAATCGATACACTTAAACAGCAACCTGCAGAGGCCGATCAAATAGCCAAGAAATTCGGTCTGGAATGGGAAAAGTTGGAACCAATTTCCAGAACCGCTGGATTTGTTCCCAAGCTCGGAGGCGGACAAGAGATAAGCGAAATGCTGACCTCGCTATCCAAGGCGAATTCTCTTTACTCGACCCCGATTTCCACTTCTGCAGGGGTAGCTGTCGTACGATTGACTGACGTTGTCGACGCAACTGACGAGCAATTTGCCAAGGATGCTCCGGCTTTCGAGAAATGGATTCTTGAGGTGAGGAGAACCGATTTCCTCAAGGGGTGGCTAAAACTTCTTGAGGGCAGAGCCAAAATCACTCTCAATGAGAAAGTGCTATAGCGAGAGCTTAGTTCATACAGGAATGACGGTATCGGGCTGCGAAGCCGGCTCTTTCTTGACCCGGCTTTGCAGCCCGAGCATTTTTGATCGTGGATGTCAGTTTCCTTTCACTGCGCGCCCAGACCTGTGCGGGTCTATCCAGCCCTCCCCAGGCAGATGCCATAATACTATTGCGCATTCAAAGAAGTAAGATTGGGGGAGGAACTTCTTACTAGAAGTGCCTCCCCGATTTTACATATTTGAATGCACATCGGTATTACCCGTGATGCGGAACTCCGGCCTGCGTCGAAGCTTTGAAACCGTCATTCCGGCGGAAGCCGGAATCCAGGCCATTTAATGGAATCTGGACCCCGGATTTCGCCGGGGTGGCGACGCGTCCTTACGAGATCCTCCATGGAATGAATGACAATGCTGACAACAGCCCCCAATCTGGAGTCCCCACGGAGCTAAGGGAACAATCCATTGATTAAAGAAGGTTGCCCCAACCTGACTGATTTCAAAGCGAATCCGTGTAAAAACTAAATAGTTGGGACAGCCGCGGCCCCCTCCATGATTATAGGCCTCTCTGCCTTGCCGAGCTTACTTGTGTGAAGACGATTTGATATAACGGAACTGCACTGCAGATTACCGGAGGTGCGGATGGCATCTTTGCCCTTATTGGTGGCTACTATCGGAGCCCTGATTGTACTCAACGGTTTGTTTTCTTGCATGGAGATTGCACTCGTTTCGGTTCCAAGGGCCAGGTTGAAGCGATTTCAAAAAGAAAAGCTGCCTGGAGCGACAACAGCGCTCGCTCTTCAGAAAGACATAGACCGATTTTTCGCCACCGTCCAGACTGGGGTTACTTTCGTGGCCACTCTTACTTCCGCAATCGGAGGAGCTTCGGCTCAGGATCTGTTCTCTCCTGTTTTGGAAGGTGTCGGTATTTCACCTGAATCGACGGCTGGTCAGGTTATCGCAATACTTGCCGTTTCGGTTACAATCTCCTACGTGACCCTGGTGATCGGAGAGCTGGTCCCTAAGTCGCTGGCACGGAGATACCCGGGTCGCATAAGCCTGAAATTCGCCCGGCCCTTTAAAGTGTTCGCATCATGGATGCTCCCAGTTGTGTTCCTGTTGACAGCATCCACGCGCGGGGTTCTTAGGGTTTTAGGGATCAAGGACGTGCACGCCCCGAGCCTCACTGCGGAAGAGCTTCGTTTGATGGCTTCGGAATTGGTTGAAAACCGCCAGATGCCCACCAGGATCTACGACATGTTGGTCCGAGTGACCAGGTTCTCACAGATCCGGGTTGAAGACGTGATGATTCCCAGGAACAGAATCGTGGCGGTCCACCTGGACTCCAGACAGGATCCCCAAATTAAAGAAAAGATTCTGAGCGTGTACAAGCGACATCCGTTCACCTATTTCCCTGTGGTCGACAGGAGTTGGGAAAACGTCCTCGGACTGGTCAATGTCAAAGATCTGCTGCTGCACGACGAACCCGCCCCCGTTTCCGAAATGTTGAGACCCGCCTTTTTTGCGGTTAGAGGCCAAACCCTCGATCATATACTTGCTGCAATGCAGAAAAACGACGAGCAGATGTGGGTCGTGGTTGACGAGCACGGCACAGTGGACGGCATCATTACCTTGGAGGATGTGCTTGAAGAACTCACTGGCGACATCGAAAGCGGGATTCCAGCCAGGCTTGAAATAGGTGCGTACGCCGAAAAACGCGGTGGATTCGTTGTGGACGGACTTGTAACGCTTCATGAGTTGAAAGAGCACCATTCCATTTCTCTGCCACAATCACTATATTACTCGACACTGGCCGGGTTTATTTTGGACAAAATGGGAAAAATTCCTTCGCCCGGAGACCGCTTTGATTATGATCACTGGCGGTTCGAGGTGGTGCAAATGGTAAGAAACCGCATCAAGGAAGTGAGAGTGATACCCTTGAAAACAGCGACCGAAGGTTACAAAGAGGTCTAAAATCGCTTGACATAAGTCCCTCAGGTTGATAAATTTTGAAAGGTGCGGGCATAACTCAGTTGGTAGAGTGCAAGCTTCCCAAGCTTGATGTCGCGGGTTCGAACCCCGTTGCCCGCTCCAGAGAGTGGTGAAGACCACCCGGGTTTTTGATCCCGGGTTTTTTATTATCGGGGCGAGAATTCCTATCGTACGATGCGGTTTTTCAAGCTCCCAAGAATACGGGGCTATCTGTAGTCTGGAAGAATGGACCGAGAATTGATTTCCTCCCTTTGGGCGATGATCGAGCCAGTCTTGGAACCGGAAGGGATTGATCTTGTTGAAATCGAGTTCAAGCTGGAAGGTGGGAGATGGATTCTGCGGCTTTTTATAGACGGACCTTCTGGCGTCACCCTCGCTGATTGCGAGGCTGTCAGCAGACAGGTAGGGGCCCTGCTGGATATCAAAGACCCGATCGTGCGAAAGTACACTTTGGAAGTGTCGTCGCCGGGAATCAACAGGGTCTTGCGCAAACTAAAGGATTTTTCGAGGTTTGCCGGATCTCCGGTACGGATAAAAACCCGAACGAAAATCCAAGGTCAACGCAATTTTCAAGGAATTCTCCAAGGAGTGGAGGACTCGAGAATTATTGTTATCGTTGACGGAAACAGAATTGAAATCAACCCGGACGATCTTGAGAAGGCTCGTCTGGATCTTCCGGAAAAAGAACTTTTTCGCAAAGATTTAAGGAGACGATCCGCATCGGGGGATTGACCATGAATTTAAACCGCATGAATGACCAGGAGGCAAACGAAAAGGGTATACCAAGGGATACTCATGACCAGCCGTTCGAAGCCGCCCTGGTCTCTGCTGCAAGAAAGAAATACGGAAACAGGGTCGAACTTGAGGCTCAGTACAGTGATGAAACAGGCGAAGTGGAAGTTTTCCTTTTCAAGGACGTGGTAGAGGAAGTGGAGGACTCCACAGTCGAAATCGACCTGGACACTGCCCGACGCGAACTGGACCCCGAAGCGGAAATAGGCGATCAATTGGGCGTAAAAATGGAAACCGAAAGCTTCGGTAGGATAGCCGCACAGACTGCTAAGCAAGTGATAATCCAGAAGGTGAAAGATGCCGAACGGGAAAACATCTACACCGAGTACAAAGACCGAAAAATGGATGTGGTCACAGGAATAGTCCAGCGATTTGAAAAGCATAATATCGTGGTGAATCTTGGCCGTGCAGAAGCGGTTCTCCCCTTCAACGAGCAAATTCCACGGGAAACCTATCGCCAGGGAGACAGAATTCGAGCCCTCATTCTTGATGTTCGTCGCACTCAAAAGGATCCACAGATAATACTCTCAAGATCCAACCCGGCTTTTCTCGTTAAACTCTTTGAGCAAGAGGTTCCTGAAATTGCAGAGGGTATAGTCCGTATCATGTGCGCGGCACGGGAGCCCGGGCAACGGGCCAAGATCGGCGTAAGATCTTCCGATGCGGATGTCGATCCAGTGGGCGCCTGCGTAGGAATGAAGGGTTCGCGTGTGCAGGCCGTGGTCCAGGAATTGAGGGGCGAAAAAATCGACATCATTCCATGGCACGACGATCCGGCCCACTTTGTGTGCAATGCCTTGCAACCGGCGGAAATATCCAAGGTAATAATCGATCAGGACACCGGCACAATGGAAGTAATTGTAGCCGATGACCAACTGTCTCTTGCCATCGGCAAGAAGGGACAAAACGTCAGGCTGGCGGCCAAGCTTACAGGATGGAAAATAGACGTACGAAGCGAATCCAAGGAAGAAAAGATTACAGGTGAATCCTTTGAACGCCTGCTCGGAATAGACGTCATGGACGAGGAAACCGCCACAATATTGTTCGACAACGGCTATCGAAACCCTGAAGACATAGCGAAAGCCACGCTAGCCGAGTTGACGAGCTTCATGGGAATCACGCAGGAAAAAGGTGTGGCCTTGTTGCAGGGTGCACTGAGATATTTGGCCAACCCGCCTGAAGAGGAAGAGGCATTCGCCGAGGAACCGGAAGAAGTCTCCGGGCAGGAAGTCTCGGAAGAATTCCCTGTAGTGCAGGCAGAAAGTCCGAAGGTTGAGTCGGTCCCATGACGGACCGAGTAAGGTATGAAACGAGGACACGTTCCCATAAGGCGATGCATTGCATGCGGCCAAAGAAGACCTGCTCATGAGATGCTGCATTTCAAAGTTGTTGAGGACTCGATCGTCCTTGTGGCCAGAAACGATAACGCCCCGGGCAGAGGTTGCTACGCCTGTCCGGAGGAAAAATGTTTGGAAAAGGCCCTAAACAAGGGACGTCTCGAAAGGGCGCTGCGCCGCAAGATTGTGGCCGCACCTTCAAAAGAAGGACTGCTTAGAGGGCTCGAAAAGAAGGGATAACTTAATGACAGTTTTGACCGTTGATGACCTGGCCCGAGATCTGAAGGTCAGAAACGAAGATCTGCTCAGGGAATTGGTAACAATGGGATACGAGGTGGACAGCCCCGAGAGCCCATTGGAAACCGATGACCCCGCCGCTTTGCGAGCTCAGCTCGTTACAGTGCTTCCCCAGCGGGA
>JACRDE010000173.1 GCA_016212935.1 Desulfomonile tiedjei
CCGGTGGAGCCCTGTGAGATGGGCAAGTAATGCGGTGAGTCTGGGACCAAAACCTGAGCGAGCCGTTTGGGGGATTTTGCCCCAGTTCTCCGTTCCGCAGGAGCATCGCATGCACTGAAGCCGAAATTCAGTGACTTCCGGGAAACGTTCACGGTGGTGTGGTCATGAAGTACGTGGACACGGCAGCGGGGGTCGTGGCAATTCGTCACGCCCGAAGGATTGCTGTTACTGCTTCAATTGACCGTCTGGATTTTCATCATCCTGTTTTTATAGGCAATTTACTCATACTAAAAGCCTCAATGAATTTAGTGGGGAGGACTTCAATGGAAGTCGGGGTCAGAGTCGAAGCGGAGAATCCTTTGACCGGAGAGGTGCGGCATACTGCCTCTGCTTATCTCACCTTTGTCGCACTAGATGAAAAAGGTCAGCCAACGTCTGTGCCTCCCTTGATATGTGAAACTGATGAAGAAAAACTCCGTAATCGTCAGGCCCAGATAAGGAGGCAATATCGTTTGGCGGAAAGACAGCGGGAAGAGAGCTGCAACGTGTAGAAGCCGATCATTCCCTTGTGATGCTTTGGCTTGATCCGAGATTACTTGGCGGACGTCCGCCAAGTAAATCATTTCAAACCAAGATTCTGGTTCTGTGAAGGAGTCCGTCGAATACAATTAATGAGGAGGCAATTACTCTTGGAAATACTGGCCTTGCCGAAGGAGTTCGTATTATAGTCTTTGTGAGCCGAAGCTATTGAGGAAAGCTGACAGGAGGAAATTGTGGCGCATCATGCATCCGGGTACCAGGCTTTCATGACCCGCTTGAATCGTGTTCCACAGGGGGCTCCGCCCTCAGACTTGCTCTTTCAGATTCTGTCAATGTTGTTGAATGAGAAAGAGGCTGCCCTACTGGCGCTCTTGCCGATAAAGCCCTTTACCGTCGAGAAGGCATCGAAGGCTTGGAAACTGGATCCTAAATCAAGCCAAAACATTTTGGACCAATTGGCTGATAGGGCAATTCTGGTGGACATCGAACAAAACGGAGAAACCCTATATTGTCTGCCTCCCCCTATGGCCGGATTTTTCGAATTTTCCTTGATGCACCTTCGCAACGACATAAACCAGAAAGTCCTGAGCGAGCTGTACTATCAATACATCAATGTCGAGGAAGATTGCATTAAAGCCTTATTCGTTGACGGAGAGACATCCCTCGGAAGGGTATTCGTACAAGAGAAGGCTCTTCCACAGAATTACGGCTTGCACATTCTCGATTACGAGCGAGCCAGCGAGGTTGTCCGGACTGCCAAAGGAATCGGCATCAGCGTGTGTTATTGCCGCCACAAGATGGCGCACATGGATTGTGCCTGCGATGCGCCCATGGACATTTGTATGACCTTCAACACTACCGCTCAGTCCCTTACAAGACACGGTTATGCACGATCCGTGAGCGTTTCCGAATGTCTTGAACTCTTGCATTCTGCCTATGAAAACAACCTGGTGCAGTTTGGGGAGAATGTTCGCCGGGGAGTGAACTTCATTTGTAACTGTTGTGGTTGCTGCTGCGAGGCCATGCTCGCCGTAAAGCGATTCGGCTTAGCACATCCTGTTCACTCCAACTTCATCGCACGAGTAAATGAGAATGAATGCAGCGGATGCAGTTTATGCGCCTCTGTGTGCCCCGTGAACGCAATAGGTACTGAACAATCTCACGGCTCATCTGAGGCAAAGTCAGTAACGGCAAGGGTTGACGAAAGGATGTGTCTCGGCTGCGGCGTGTGTGTTCGCAACTGTCCCACAGGCTCATTGCATCTTGAATCCCGGCCGGAAAGAGTGCTTACCTCGTTGGACACAACACACCGCACCATAGTTATGGCAATTGAGCGAGGCACCTTGCCAGACTTGATCTTTGACAACCAAGTACTGCTCAGTCATCGTGCTTTGGCTGCTGTCCTAGGCGTCATACTTCGGCTGCCCCCTGTAAAGAAGGCCATGGCGAGTCGTCAGCTAAAATCTCGCTATCTGGAAGCCCTTTTGAATCGGGTACGCCATTGAGCGCACTCGACAGATGCTTCAAAGAATTTTGAAATAGCCCCACATGAAGAATTCGCTGGAGTCACAATGCTGAAAGTCTATCTCGCATCCCCTCTCGGTTTTTCTCCAGAATGGAAGTCCTACAGGGACAAAATCAAACGACTGCTCACTGACTTGGCCTTCACGGTCCTCGATTCTTGGGATCCGAAATTCCACAAGGTTATTGAGGAAGCCAGTGCCATTCAGGACTGGCCTGCCCGTGTTGCCGCTTTTAGAGATATAGCCCGACAAATCGGAAGGGCAAACGAGGACATGATACGGACATGTGACATCGTGTTCGGGGTATTGGAAGGGGCAGAAGTTGATTCAGGAACCGCAAGTGAAATAGGTTTTGCTGCGGGGCTCGGAAAGAAGTGCTACGGCCTGAGAAGTGATTTCCGGGATAGCGGAGACTTCGACGGAATTCCCATCAACCTGCAAGTCCTGTATTGGATCGAGGCCAGCGCCGGTAAGCGGTTCCGAAAGATCGAGGAGCTTACGGAAGACACACACGTGGCCCCATTAATTCAGAGAAGCACACTCTATGGAAACCGTAAACGCGAAGACTGCCGTCACGCTCGTTTTCTTCGGGTTCACTCATCGCGTTGAGCATCCCGCTCTACCTCGGCATGATCAAGATGAACGCTGCACACATCCTTTACCCGGCACCTATCCGCGGGGCCCTGGATTGACCGAAATCGCCACAGCGTCGTCGCTATTTGAACCGCTTTGCGATATTCTGCAAATCATTCCTGCTCCCAGTCTGTAGAAAACGCGAAGTCAAAACGCTACACTTATGCGTGGACAATTCCTTGAGTGGAAGGAGCAACCTGTGGGCAAGAGATCAAAACCTGCTGTGCAAGATAGAGTGGAGTTTCTGGAGTCGATTCTTGAGAATATCCCCACGGGAATTATCGTGGCTGATTCTCAGGGCAAGATCTTATTTGTGAATGCCTGGCAGGAACGCATCTCACGGGTGAGACGTGAGCAGGTTCTCGGCACCTACTTCCATGAAAAGTGGGAGCGGCTCTTCAAGCAGGGGATCATGGATGAATACTGGGACCTGATAGAGAACAACCGACCCTTTCAGACCACGGTCCATGATGTGTATCCACAGTTTTATGACGAGCGGATCACGGCCGTGTC
>JACRDE010000171.1 GCA_016212935.1 Desulfomonile tiedjei
ATCGGGGTTGAGAAATCCGCAAAGGTGTGGCTGATTATCGGACTTTTTTTTGCGCTGTTTTCCATTCTTACCCGTCAGATAGGCGTTGTGATCCCTTTCGCTTTCCTGGTCGTCAGCTTTTTTCATCCGTCAGGTAGGGAGATTAGGAAAAAGCGAATCCTGCTTTACGTTGTCTCGATTGTGCTGATTCCGTGGGTCGGGTACGAATATTACCTCTACTGCACAGGCAGCACGCCACTGACTCAGCATCAGGTCGTCCACGAAATATTTCGTAAGCCAGCGGCCAAAGGACTGCTTGACTATCTGGTATACCTTTATACCCAGGCCTTTCATATAGGGCTAGTTTATGTCGGATTTCTGATTTCGCCCGCTCTTGCTCTCGTTCACAAGAATTTTTCGTATAGAAGGGCTTACAGGGTCTTCTTTGTTGTGGCGACTTTTGTTTTAGTACTCTTTGAGATTGCGTTGCTGACGGGCCTGATAGAAACGCCCGTACGCTTTCTAAGAAACGTCATTTACAATTTCGGTATTGGCCCTGTCTTGCTTAAGGACGTATACATTCTTGGAATCGCCAGAACCTGGACAATCGACCCGGCCTTTTATTACCTACTGATTTATTGGGGGGTGCTGTCCGGCGTAGGGCTTCTTGTGCTGATCGCTGATTTCATTGAAAAGATCGTGCATTCCGTACGGGAAGGGAACGGAGCAAGCTTTGATTTCCTGTCAGGATTCGCGTTGCTTGCTGCGCTGGCCTATTTCGGGATGATTCTTTTGACAGGGTTTCACGATCGCTACTTAATTCCGGTCTGTGCGTTTTTGACAATTTGGCTTTTTTCGAAAAGCTGTTCCCCTTGCCACGATTCCCTTGGCGTTGGATGGCTGCTGCCCGGGCTGGTTCCGCTTGTCTTCATGGCTATATTCAGCATTGGGGCAACACACGATTTCATGGACACCAAACGGTCATTGAAGCTAGCCCAGGACTATTTGATTTACGAAAAGAGGATCGAGCCCTGCAATTTTGATGGAGGATTAGAGTTCAACGGGTATCATTGCTACAGACCAGAGTTCCAGCCCGAGGAGGGTCTCAGTTGGTGGTGGGTGAACAAAGAAGAATATCTGCTGGCCCTTGGGCATCTGCCAGGTTACCGGGTGGACAAGACTTTTCCGTTCACAAGGTACCTGGGCCCACCAGGAGAAGTGTTCGTCCTATCAAAGGGAGCGCCTCCGACCCCGTGATTTGGGGCTGCTTCCGAGCGTGCACAGGCTAAGATTGCGGCTAATTCACATTTCCTTCGACCAATCCGCGGGAAAGAGCCGATGAATCGGGTCGTCAGACACACCCCTTCTAAATCTTTTCCATCCGTATTAGAATTCCTATGTGACAATTCAGAAGAAGAGGATGAAAACTGAAACATCATGAGGGGCAAAACTGTCAAGGAGACCGGCATCACAATGGCGGTCCAAATGAATCCTGAAGACGCCAATCCAGTCGGAAACGTCCATGGAGGCATCATCATGAAATACGTGGACACTGCTGCAGGCGTTGTGGCTATAAGACACGCTCGTAAGAACGCAGTCACAGCTTCCATTGATCGACTGGATTTCCACAATCCAGTGTTCGTTGGCGATCTTCTGATCCTGAAGGCAAGTCTCAACATGGCGGGTAAATCGTCTATGGAAGTAGGGGTGCGAGTAGAGGCGGAGAATTTGCTCACTGGTGAGATCCGTCACACTGCCTCGGCTTATTTGACGTTTGTGGCTTTGGACCAAAACGGGCGTCCTTCAACCGTTCCTCCTCTGACCCCGGAAACTCCTGAAGAGGAGCGGCGCAACTGCGAAGCTCTGATACGCAAGAAATACCGAATGGAACAAAAGGCGCTGGAAGCGGCAAACTGCAAAGTGTGACCCCAACCCTCAATAAAATCTGTAAGATGGGGTTCGGGGAAACACTTCTTACAAGAAGGGTTTCTCCGATTTTGCTTCTTTGATTGCGAATTCGTATCAGATCAAATTTCATCCGGACGCGGACCGCTCGCGCCACTAGGGGCGTTTAATCCCGAATCGCAAATGTCGGAATCTCAGTTGATCTTCAGCCGAAACGCGCGACCCCACTCGAATCATCATGACGTTTTCCACTCTCAGAGCGATGTTCGGTTCGTTAGTGTAGACTTCCCGAAATCCGAACCGCCCGTAAAGGCGCATCATTTTTTGGCGATATTGAGCGGGATTGAGGCCTGTGCCTTCCAGATCCCAATGCCATGAAAACCCCACCATATAGGCTATCTTGTCTTCGAAAAAATCGTATTGAAGAGTGTTTCCCAGCATGATTCCGGCAAGATCTGCGCCCCGATAGTTTCGACTTACTTCAATTGCCGCCATCTCGTACATGAGTTCGCCGAGAGCGCTCCAACGTTCGTCGGCTGCCGGATACCAGCATACGCAGTATCCTGCTATTAGATTGGATTCCGCGAGAGCCATAGTCACGATGCTTTGTTTCCGGCTGGCAATTTCCTCGAAAGCCCCGACAGTTTTGATGATGGAAGAATAGTGAGCAAAGTGCCCCAAACCATCCTCCATCCTCAAGTTGCCGAAAGATCCTGGCGGACACTTGGTCCGTACTGTAACCTCGCCTCTGGGAGTGGCTAGAACTAAGGTTCGTCCGTCGCTGTGCCAGCCTCCCTCACTTTCCGAAAACGATGTCAAAAATCGCTCCATTCCCTTTGAAGACTCCTGACCATTATCAGAAGGTCGTGGTATTTACCTTCCCTGTCTTTGACGTAATTCGGCAAGACTGCTTCCTGTCTGAAATCAAGCCTGTGTGCTGCGCGAATTGCGGGTTCTTCCATGCCGTTAATGAATTCAGCAATGACCTTCTCAATGCCCAGATCCATGGCAAGCTTGACACAGTCTAATATCATCCAGCTTCCGATCTTGTGGTGGCGATATTCGGGCAGTACCATGACCCTGAGATGAGCTACATGGCGCATCGACTCCGCTGCAGAGCGATAGAGTCTCAGGTTGGCTATGATGGTACCATCATCCTCTCTCAATGCCACAATAGGTATTATGGAGTCGAAATTGAGTCTCTGAAGCCATTTGTGCAGTAGCTCGTGATCTGTCAGTTTCTCCCTCAGGAACCACTGCTCCCTTTCCGGGATCTTGGAAAAGAACACTCGCAAGGCCTCTTCATCAGATTCCACTACCGGGCGCAGCAGAATGGATATGCCGTCCGGAGTGACTATCGCTTTCGGATAATCCTGCAGCATCTGGGCTCCTTTCGCTGCGCGATTGTGACTCGAGAATCTTATACCAGCTTACTTTCAACGATGGAATATTACCGGATACAGACTTCTCGGGGTGTACAGTTTTCTCGACAGGCGGGGGAATGTCAGCATCTTCACTTGAATCGACTCACGGGTCGGGCATTTCGCTCCGCGGTTCAGAACGAAACAAACACTACGTTGCGCCAGGCAAAGAGCTCAAGAAGCTTCATCCTGCATTTCCAGCTATTAATACTAACCCTCAATCAAAGAAGTGAAATCGGGGAAACCCTTCTTGTAAGAAGTGTTTTCCCGAACCCCATCCCAAGAATTTCTAGCATTTGTCTGCATCTTCATTTTCCGGCGGAAAATGAAGATGCAGAGCAGCGCTAAAAGTTTCTTGGAAGGGCTTGGGGAACCTTCTTTACTAAAAAAGGTTCCCCAAATTCTTACTGCTTTGAACGAGCATTGGTATCAGTAGACTCAGGCGCACACGTGGCCTGTGGGCTCATCCTTGGGGTCTAGCTCGAAAATATTTCCGCATTTCTTGCACTTGAAACGCTGACAAGATCCCAACACGTCCTCGAACTGCAGTTCCGCGTCCGTTCCGCAAGCGGGGCACTTGACCCCGTCTCCGTCTTCTCGGGACCGAAAACCCACAACCACAGTGTCTCTACGCAAAGTCACCGGTTTGGGATCCATTATCAATTCGAGCGTTACAGAAGCATCCATATCTATTTCGGCATTGCACCGTTCGCAGAGCAAGCGATTGTAAACCCTTCCGATCTTCAGTTCATTGGGGAAACCACAGGCGGTGCACTTGACCTTGAATTCGCGTCCCATTAGGATACGCCTCCTTAATCGACTGACCGCGTCCGAAGGAAAACTGTCAACGCACTGAATTGAATCTAACCCGGATTTGTTGCGGCCTATGCGTATATTGATAACACATCGGGCAGCCGCCTGCAACGCGAATCTCAAATCTCAGATAACCATCTGTATAGGAAAACCCCGGGGTATTCTCATACAAATGGTTACTAGATTTATAGTATTTCGTGTCAGACTTCGGCCAGCAGCCCGATCAATGTTTCGTGCAATCGACTGTTGGTAGCCACGATGCTGTCAGTGTGGATGCTTGTGGCTTTACCGTGCCTGTCGGTTATCGTGCCGCCCGCCTCCTGGACCAGAAGCATTCCTGCTGCCATGTCCCACGGCTTGAGTTTGAGTTCCCAAAATCCGTCCAGCCTTCCACAGGCGACGTACGATAGATCCAGCGCCGCTGATCCCCCGCGACGCATGCCCTGAACTTTGGTAACAACCTTGCAGAACTCCGCCACGTTGTTTATTGGGGAGTAGGCTCGGTCGTAAGGAAAACCCGTGGCAATTATGCTTCTGGAAAGACCGTCCGCTTTTGAGACGGTCATAGGGTCGCCGTTGAGGAACGCTCCACCACTGCGAACTGCCGAAAAACTTTCGAGCCTTAACGGATCGCGCACCACCCCGGCAATCAGTTCCTGGTTTTCCATGAAGCCTATGGACACGCAGAATGCAGGGTACCCATGAGAAAAATTGACTGTTCCGTCTAGGGGATCCACTATCCAGAGCCATTTGGAGCCGGTTGTTTCCGTGAGAGTCTCTTCGGTAAGAATATCATGCCCCGGAAATTCCCGTCTTATCTCGGCCATGATGAAGTTCTCGGAAGCCGTGTCGGCATCGGTCACAATGTCTATGCCGTCTTTCCGAGGACCTTTGCCGTGAACACGGAAGCCGTCTCTGTAATAGGACATTATTATTTGGCCGGCCTTTTCCGCTAGTCGCATTATGAACGGCATAATCTCATGTGGGGCAATAGTCTCCATAATCCTGTTTCCTTAGTTTTTTACGGAAATTCTACCGGCGGAATCACTCTTCCGGGAAGGTCTTATCCAGAACTCTGCAGCGCAGGTCCCCGACGAGGAGTTTGATCATGAGATCTTCTCCAATCTGGACCGCACGCGAGTCAGTAACCACAGATCTTGTTTCAGCCCGCGTAGCTATGGAGTAGCCCCTCGCGAGTACAGCAATAGGGCTCAGGCTGTCAAGGCGAGCCGCAAGATTGATCACGGCAATTCGCCTGTCCTTCAGGGAGTTGCCAATTGTTCGGAAAAACCTGTTGACGAGCGCGGCACACTCCTCTTTTCCTGTCTGGATCTGTCTTAGGAGACGCGCAGGCCGCAATCTAACTGAAAACGCCTCGGTCTCCCTGCGGCGATCCTCCAGTTTTCTCTGCATCGCCCGAATCATCCTCGCACTGAGATCGTCCAGCCTTATACGCTTTTCCTGAATTTGGCGTCTCGGGTCGTAAAGCCGCTTCAGAAGCTCACCCACAGCAGCGGACTTTTTATCAAGGACGTTCATCATGGAATTCTTAAGACGCACGGCCAAAAAAATAATTGCCTCCTGAAGGTCCCGTCTGTCAGGCACCACTAATTCCGCGGCGACGGAAGGCGTAGAAGCTCGCAGGTCCGCTGCGAAATCTGTAAGCGTGACATCCGTCTCGTGTCCGACCGCGCTTATTATTGGAATCGGACAATGGGCTACACTCCTTACCACGCGCTCATCGTTGAACGCCCACAGGTCCTCGATGGAACCACCCCCACGGCCGACGATGATTACGTCCACGCCTCCGGCGTTGCACAGCCTGTCCAATGCAGCAATGATTTGTTCCGGAGCCCGGTCCCCTTGCACCGTTGCAGGACTCACAAGGATATTTGTCGATGGAAAACGTCGCCTCAAAACTCGAATCATATCCCTTACAACAGCTCCCCTGGAGGAAGTGACGAGACCGACTGTCTTGGGTAAAGGAGGGATGGGCCTTCGTTTACCAGGATCGAACAGCCCCTCTGCAGCCAGTTTCGCTTTGAGCTGTTCGAAGGCAAGCATGAGCCCACCAAGACCGGCAGGTTCCATCGTATCCAGAATCAGCTGGTATTCGCCTCTCGGGCCGTAGACCGACAAGCGGCCCCAGGCTATGATCTGCAACCCGTCTTGAAGCCGGAATTTCAAGAATCGGTTCTGCATCTTGAACATTACGCAACGGATCTGGGCCGCGTTGTCTTTCAAGGTGAAGTACATATGTCCTGATGGTGCTGGCCTCAAATTGGAGAGTTCTCCTTGGATCCAGACTGAGGGATATCTTTGTTCCAACAATTCCCGGATCTGTTCCGTAAACTCTGACACCGTGTATATTTTTCTTCCTGGAAGTTCCATTCTAAGCTCATTTTCTGGGCATGAACGCTCTGGCCGCATTTCGACCGGATTCTATACTTGGGGAAAAGGAATTTCAATGGAATCGCGGTCTTGATACACAAAATTTCAGTTCCCTTTTGTTCCTCCGTGTGGTTATAATGCGGTGTCCTATAGTCAAATGAATATGGCGGGGATGGAATTTTGAGGAATTTTACAGCTGTATCGTTGTTCGCAATACTTATCCTTACAGCGAGTGTATCTGCAGTCGACGCTCAGGTCGCGCCATCTGGGATAGTGGATTCCTCGCTCCGGATGGAATTTCTCTTCGGAACTCAGGCACTCAGCTATTCAGACGCTGCATCCGCTTCATTCAGCTCAGTCGTCTTTCGGGCAGATTTCAACCCCCGGGTTCCATTGCTTGCCGGCACAGTGGAGGTGTCACCGTTCCCTTCAATATCGGGTCGGTTCGCAGGGGCCGTCAGTATCATGGAGAAGAGCGGCAGCGTGTACCGTGCAAACGGTTTTTCCAGTACCACTACAATTCCGACCTTCTTTGCGGGAAGATGGGATGTGGAGCCTGACGTTGGCTACTGGGAACTGGCCGGTCTTTACCATTTGTGGAACGGCGGCGGCTATCGATTCAGTTGCACGGCCGGGTACAGGCGCGAAGTCTGGAGATACCACGGCGAATCTGTGGGCAACATTGACGGCGGGACGTTTCGGGACGATATGACTTCTCAGATTCCGTTTCTCGGGCTTCAGACATCCATGTTTTTTCCCCTCTGGAAGGCACGCTTCGAGGTGCTTGGTTCGGCGTTCATGAACAAGAAAGTTGCGAGCAGATTACAGTATGGCTCATCGTTCATAGACTATCGGGGAACCATTAATCAGGGCGGCCTTTTGGAATTCCAGATGGAAGGAAATGTCTCGGTGACTCAGAATCTCTGGTGTGGACTTCATGCAAAGTACACCTATCAGGAACTGACTGGAGACGTCACGGCGGATACAAGCATCGGTCAATCCTCTCTCGATCTGCACAGCGCGGACAACTATATCACACTTGGGTAGGATTTCACCGTGGTTATTTGAGACTCTCCCAGACTTGGGTTGGAGAGACCACATCGCCGGTACAATACTTAATTCTGTCTGGAAGACCCCTGTTTGACCTGGAAGTGAAATCAGTTTGATTGAACAACTCCCTGCACGGGTACTTGGGTCTGCGGTCAAAGTTCAGCGTTGACCTATTGCGGACCTTTTGAGAACAGTCTACTCAGCAAGTCCGAAGGAGTAAGGGCGGAAACCGCTGCGCCCCAGCTCAAGACAAGTGAAAAAACCATGTATCTGGCGTGCATCCAAGGATGGACGCAAGCATGGTTTACCAAAACGATCAGCACCAAATGGAACAAGATCACTGAAAAAAACACCACCAGAACCGGTCTGAGCGCCCGCAACTGAGAGTCACTGTTTTTGAAAACGAGAACCCCCATTAAGACCGCGACCGGTAATGCCTGATAGGCCAGATAGCTTGCCACCGACTGAATTAGCGGGATGAATCGTCCACCGAGACTGAACAAATATCCATTTACAGCGGGAAGAGCGCTAAGGATTGCGGCTCTCCGGGAAATCTCGGCCCCTGGAGCAATTTCCTGTGGAAGATGTTCGCCGTGAAGCCTGTACGCGAAACGCTCGGTGAGCTGAGACAGAAACTCGGAAGGCGGGCAATTCTCGAAAAGATAGGCAACAGGGATCCTCAAGATCATCATCAGTGCTGTTACCGCAAGGAAAACCAGCGTGAACTTGAAGGGACCTCCCAGATCTTCAATCTGGAGTTTACCGTTTTCAGTATGGAGGAAAAGCGGTAAACTGAAAGCTATCGTCGAGAAAACGTAATCATATCCCAACCAATTTGCGAACACCGCCCCCGTCACTGCCGCGGGCACGTAGGATTCTCCAGCTGCAAGGCGCTTGGCAGTGTACGCTGCCGTGCCGAAGGCAAGTGCCAATCCCCACGAGTGCGTGTGGAAGCTTTCCATGTAGACTGCGCCTGAGCCGAGCAACATGGCCGCCATGCCCATGGCACCTGCTGAGCCTGACCTCTTGCTCCATGCAAACACGAACGCGAGCATCGAAAAAAGCACGCAGCTCAAAGACAGCTTTGACGCGACAGCAGGATCCGTGTACACGTACAACGCCAGAGTGGTCAGCGCAATGTGTCCTGTCCAGTAACGGTGTAACAGCTCCCCTTTTCTATCTCTTATGGTCTCGGCCAGGGCACCTCGATTATCTGGAGAAAGAACATGTCCGAGAAGCTCAAAACCCGCGGAGGGGGCTGAGGAAGGCAGAAAATAAGTCCACAGAGAATGTCGAGGGTCAATATTCTTGTAGAGTATGTTGGCCAGGACTATTCCGTCCATCCAATCGTCAAACCTATTTTCAGGGCCTTGCTTCATCCAGGATTGGAGAAACTTTGCAGTGCCCGGGGAAAGATTCGTCGCTGCTCTGCCCGCTAAAGCCGTCAGCGAAAAAACAACTGAAATCGATATGATAAAATAAAAGGAGAATTCTTTGACGAAGCGGCGGAAGTCTGCCATAGGGTTTTGCAACCGATTTCCAGGAGCGTGTCTTAACTTACGGCGGTGTGTCGCGCATGTCAATGCTTCAGGAGCACAGTAGAACGCTCAAGATAGCGCTTTGTCAAGTGCTTGGAGAATTCCTTACAAGACGAAATGCCCAATTATTCGTTCGGAATGCCAAGCTCCTGCTAAGTTTCGTGTCGAGGGGCCCGGACCGGTGATTCAATACTAGTAATAGAAGACGTATTCCCCGAATATCCCGGAAAGTGTGACGTCAGCTTTGAGGCCACCAAAGTCGAACTCAATCTGAGTGTTGCGCCATCCAGCCCTCACCGCGGAATCTCCGAGAACGGTGCGCGGCAATTTAAGGCCCCCGGCCACTTCAAACTCGTAGAATTTCGTTCCTGACCTTATGGGCCAGCGATACCGCATTTCAAAGACTGGCGAGATCACCGGAATTCCTTGAGGATTGTACCATCCGTGTACGCCAAATGTCACCGGTCTGGGGCCTTCAATGAAAAAGTTTCCGTGCAACGGGCTGGATATGCTCAGGGTCGGGCGTTGCCAACTCATGTCCATATCAATCCCGAACTTGATGTTGCGCCGCTCAATCAGGTCCAGGTCCACGCCCACACCGGTATCCGGCCAAAAGAAATAGCCGGCTCCCCTCCAGGTTCGCAAGTACCCGTCATAATAGGCCCTTACTGAAACTCGGTTTAACTGCACGCGACCCCATAGCTGCACGAGAATGGCCTGGTCCACGAAGCCAAGGTCTCTCTTGAAATCCAGATCAAGACCGAAATCTGGGGCCAAGAACTTGGCGTTCACCAAATTGTAGAAAATGGGAGTCACCCTCAATTCAGCCCCTAGACGAGGAGTATGAAGAAAAGGGTATCCCGGGATAGTCGCGCCGGGATAATCCGCTTCAATGGCGTCACGGATCGCAGGGACTTGCGGTATCAATGAAGAAAAGGGATCCTGGGCCCGTACGATTCCTTCTCCGATGAGGAGCCAGGACGTGATGATTAACGCTAATACTAACAAGATGTTATTTTTATGAGACATTTGGCGGAGGACCATATCCCTGAGCCTTTTTACTTTAAGAAACTGCTATATCTTATTATTATTTCAGCTATAAATCAAGTAATTTATCGCACCACCAAAAATGACCCTGTGGAAAAAACCTCCCGATGAGAAAATTTATGAAGCCCTGTGCGCTCTCGGTGGGGGAAGGGTAAAACTCTGGGATGGCCGAAAAGGGGATTGGGGTCGTCTCTCTGTTCACGAGACTGCGGGAATAGTGTTCGGCCAATGCCACCGCACCGAGCATGGACCATTTCCGGCCAGGTCCGCCAACCTGTCTGTAGTCCCTAAGCTCGCAGTGCATCGAGGTAGGTCTATTCCATGCATGGCCCATGAAAACCATCCGCAAAAGATCGTGTACAGGTGCCAATTCTTTGTTTTTCTTGCCACATATTCGATTCCTGTTATGCTACCGTCTGTCTGCTGAAAGAAATAACTTTGCTGCCGAGTGAAAAAATGCAGAACCAAGCTCAACCGCGGGCAATGAACACGGGACCCATCACGTACAAGTGGTTTGGCCTGGGTGATATCAACGGTTTTTTCGGCCTGATGTTCGACAACATGGCCAATCTTTCCTTTCTTGCCGGGACGCTGGTCATAGGATTCGGTTTTCCTGCCGACATCATATACACGCGCATGTTTCCAGGCACCACTTTCGGAGTGCTCATCGGGGACTTGGTCTACACGTGGATGGCCTTCAGGCTTGCAAAGAAAACAGGAAGCACGGAAGTCACGGCAATGCCGCTGGGACTTGATACTCCATCCACGATCGGAATCGCTCTGACGGTTCTGGGCCCGGCCTTCGTTGCCATGAAACAGGATGGACACTCAGCTGAGAACGCAGCTCTTATGGCATGGTACATCGGCATGGCCACCATGGTGATGATAGGCATCCTCAAGGTGGTAATGTCTTTCTGCGGTTCGTGGATTCAGCGGGTAGTTCCACGGGCCGGGCTGCTCGGCTCCATTGCGGGAGTAGGGTTGGCACTTATCGGGTTCATACCGCTGGTAGATATTTTCGCTATGCCGGTGGTCGGAATGCTGTCGCTGGGGCTCATACTCTACACTCTAATTGCGAGGATTAATCTACCGAAAAATATTCCCGGCATTCTCACTGCCATTGTAGCAGGAACTGCACTTTACCATCTCTATTATCTGGTCGGGTTTGGCGGGGCGTCCTATGTTCCGCCGAACCTGGAGCTCCATCCGGGTTTGCCATCGCCTACCCTTGACTTCATTACAGGAATTGTTCCTGCACTGAAGTATCTCCCCATAGCGATCCCGTTTGCGATCTTGACCATTGTGGGCGGAATCAACGTGACCGAAAGCGCCAGGGTAGCAGGGGATGACTACGATACTCGTCAGATTCTTATGACCGAGGCCGTTTGCACTCTGATAGCAGGTGTGTGCGGGGGGGTGGCTCAATCTTGTCCTTACATCGGGCACCCCGCGTACAAGCGCATGGGAGCCCGGGCCGGATATACACTGATGACAGGGGTTTTCATCGGATTGGGTGGAATGCTGGGTTATGTCTCCTTCATAGTGGAGCTCATTCCGAGAGCTGTTATTGCACCTATTCTGGTATTTATCGCTCTGGAGATTACGTCGCAGGCTTTCTTGCACTGCCCGGCCCGCCACACTTATGCGGTGGTATTCGCGATATTGCCCACAGTGGCCCGCCTCCTGTCAATTCAGTATGAACGGCCTGACATAGTCCCAGTCGGCCACTTGCAGCACCTCATCACTCAGTCCGGGCACGGGCTTCCGGAGATTCTGGTGACCATTGCTCTGGGCAACGGCTTCATACTGACCGGGATGCTTTGGGGTGCGTTCCTTGCAGAGATGATCGATCGCCGGCTGAAGGTGTGTTCGCTGTACCTTGTGGTCCTCGCTGCTCTGAGCTTCTTCGGAATCGTTCATTCCTCCGCGCTTGACGCGAACGTCTACTTTCCTTGGTTACTAACAGCTTTTCATAGAGACATCCCATATCAGTTCACTCAATCATATCTATTGTTAGCCGCGATGGTTTTTGTGCTGTCGTTTACAGTGAAAAACGCTGAGCCTGCACCTCCAGGTTAACGGCTCCCAGAATGCCAATGCGAGTGATCTCATAGCATTTCGCTTTCAGATATGTAAAATCGGCAGGCCCTTCTTGTATTAAATTCCTCCCCGAACCCCACCTCAAGAACTTTTAGCACTCGCCGGAATGACGGAGCGCTGTTCCGCATCAGGGGGCGCCGGTATTGAAACCTGTGGGCTGCCCTTCTGCGAAAACTACTTCTTTGGCTGCGCATTCGCATGGATCAGCAATCGCTCTTGCATATTTCTCGGAAACTAGTTATACTAACTTAGTTTCCAGCGTATAATCTCTCTGACGCACAGACGTGAGATCAGCAGTGTATCGTGACAGGAAGCAAGCTAATCAACTCCCTGTAGATGATCCGGCACGCCAACGGATCATTGCCCTGGCCAGGCGACACTTTTTCGCCTATGGCTTCCGCGGGGTAACCATGGATGATCTCGCGAAAGAGCTGGGCATGAGCAAGAAGACTCTGTACACCCATTTTTCAGGCAAGGCTGCCCTCATTGGTGCCGCGCTTCTCGACAAATCTCGCGAAATAGAAAAGGACCTGGATCGAATCACCTCCGACTGTGCTTCGGACTTCCTTGCAGCCCTTTATCAGCTGCTTTCTTGCATGCAACTGCACTTGGAGGAGTTCCGTCCTCCGTTTTTACGTGATGTTCAGCGGGAGTCGCCTGAAATGTTCAAACTCGTTGAGGAACGCCGCGAGGACCTGATTCACCGTTATTTCGGGAAGCTTCTTGATGAGGGGCGCAAGTCTGGAATGATCCGAGAAGACATTCAGGCCGGACTGCTCCTCGAGATCTTTCTTGGAGCGATACAGGCAATCGTGAATCCCAAAAAGCTGGCAGAACTGGGGCTCACTCCCAAGGAGGGCTTTTCTGCAATAATTACGGTGATACTTGAGGGAGTGATAACTGAGACAGGGAGATCCAACCTATGAGCCGAGCGATCTCGACCCATCTCAAGGGGCTCACCGTCTATTGCAGCGC
>JACRDE010000172.1 GCA_016212935.1 Desulfomonile tiedjei
CTCGGGTACAAGACCCCGTACCAGCTTTACACCCGTACACGTACCCCTAGCGGAGAACCGGACCCTATTCACCCAGTACCAAGGTGTACTTTTCCACCTTAAAAAAGACCATTTTTTGTCTTGACAGAGGGGTCCACTTCACAGTCTCCGCTACTGCAATTCCCAAAGTAGAAAACAAAGGAAAGTAAAGATGCCGACTTCCACATTTCAGCTATTTCTGTCCATGATGAGAAACGCACGATCGTATGAGATGAATCGCTCCATGATAGGCTACTCGGTGGAGCACAGATTCCCACCGATAACGAGAGAATCTATAGCAGAGTTCGCTCGGGCCACATGCGACGATAACCCCTCTTACTACTCCGATCAGGCTTCCGTACCGCCGTTCTTTGTCGGGAAGTTGATCATTCCATTGATAAAAAACATGTGGGCTCATACATCTCTCAGGCTGAATCTGTTGAAAACTGTTCAGATCTCTCAATCCGTTACCTGGCTTGCCCCTGTTCGGCAGGGGGATGAACTCTCTGTTCAAGTTCGGATACAGGACATTTTCACAACCGCCGGGGGCGAAATCCTGGAATTGTCAGGAACGGCAGTTGTTGGAAGCCAAGTCGTCCTGGAAGGCACTATAGGATTTCTCGTAAAGTCTAAGACCGGAACAGGCAATCACAAAGCTACTGAGAACAAGCCACTCACCGAAGCGTGCCGCCTTTTACTTCCGACGGCAGAGGGGCAGCAGCTCTTGTATGCGAGAGCGAGCGGCGACAACAACTTCATTCATACCAGCCCATTTCTCGCACGAATGGCAGGACTGCCGCGCACGGTCATGCAGGGTGCATGCGCCCTGGCCATGATCTGCGGCGCTCTCACCAAGCACTTTGTGAACAATGATATCAGCCGAGTGACATCTGTAGCAGGCCAGTTCGGCAAACCCATCTTGCCTGGGGAAACGCTCAGCATTATCGGCTACCACTCCGAAAACGATAAAACCGTTCCCTTCAGCGTATTGAATGATCGAGGGAAACACGTATTTCGCGAAGGAGTTTTCACAATCAAACGGGCGTGACACGAACGGAATCCGAAGCAAGGCAACAGATTTTCCAAATCTTGTAGGGATTCTCGGAAGTAGTATCGGTTGGCCACACTGCAGAGTGGGATATTGTCATAGCGAAGGCCAGGGCCCGAACCAATGGCAATATTCTGGCATTCCGCGCAGCCTATTTACGATTACTTCCGAGAATACCTATATGGTTTTATGGCGAAACTATAAGCATCATGTGCGCGTCTCTTGTTGAGACTCGGCCTCGGGTTTGTGCGACGCGGCAAGGTTGTTGGAGCCGTTCAGGACGATTGATTCTATATCGTTGATGATTTTGGTTCTGTATTTGAGTATGGAGGCCTCGTTTGACATGACCATGTCAAGTTGTCGCGTATGAATTATCATGTAACCCAGGACCTTGAGTCTGTCCTCCATGAATTGCCGCTCGCGTCCCTCCAACCTGGCGAAAGCACTATCTTGCTTGATTTCCGTTCGGAAATCGAAGTGCTCTAAAATCTCCGACACGAAAATGGCGCGTCTAACCCGTCGGGGATAGTCGGCAGCGCCTCCCTTGAAGCTGAAGCTGATATAGTTTTCAATTGGACGCTCGCCCACAAGCGCTTCTACTGTGGAAAAGTGGAATCCGAACCTTGAGGAAAGGCTCAGAAAATTCTTCGAGATCATGAAATAATTTCTCGCGGCATAGGGGGAACTCATTGTCGGATCCAGAGCGGGATTGGTGGTGGCCTGCAACATGACTGACATCAACCCTCCCGCATCCACGGGCGGCGGACCTTCCCAAGGAACCGCAACAACTCCTTCCCAGATGGCCAGCATGGGTACTGAGACGATGTTGTCCAAATGGACGAATTTCCCTTCCACATCTTCCCTGAAACCGTCGTCCAAATTGATTATCCACCACTGCATGGGCACGTGACAAACCAACTGTTTGCTGGAACGCTCTGAGAAATGATGCTCTTTCCCGAAGTTGAACATTTCGTGCACCGACTTTTCATGGCAGAACCGGGTGATATCGTGAAGTGTTTCACATTTCTTGGGATGGAATTCCGGTGAGTCCGGGTCCAGAAGATTCAAGGGGATTACGTGGTCCGCGACACTCTGGAGAATCTCATAAACAGGGCTGCCTTCCATGAGATTCTTCTTTTGGGAAGTGCGGTTGAGCAGAGACTGCACACAACCCTCGTAAACTGTAAGTCCGTCAGCGTCCACAGTGACAATTTGTCCATTCTTGAGGGTTTCCGTAGCTTTGTGTACACCAAAAAGCCCTGGAACTCCGAATTCTCTGGCCACGTTTGC
>JACRDE010000174.1 GCA_016212935.1 Desulfomonile tiedjei
CGAGCAAGAAGTCCCGGCAGACAAATTGCGAAAGGACGACATTGTAGCGGTCAGCGCAGGAGAATTCGTGCCCGGAGACGGCGAGGTAATAGAAGGTGTCGCATCAGTGGACGAGTCCGCTATCACCGGCGAGTCTGCTCCGGTGATTAGAGAAGCAGGAGGCGACCGGAGCGCGGTCACAGGCGGGACAAGGGTCTTGTCAGACCGCATAATAGTTCGGGTGACGGCGAACCCTGGCGAGAGCTTCCTGGATCACATGATCAGTCTCGTGGAAGGTGCACAGCGACAAAAGACCCCGAATGAGATCGCCCTGACCATCCTACTGTCAGCTTTAACGGTGATCTTTCTCGTGGTGACCATGACTCTGAAGTTTTTCGGGTCATACTCGGGAGTGTCCTTCTCTATTACCGTGCTGGTGGCTTTGCTTGTGTGCCTGATTCCAACCACAATCGGCGGTCTGTTGAACGCCATAGGAATTGCAGGGATTGACCGGCTTGTCCGCAGAAATGTGCTGGCCATGAGCGGGAGGGCGGTGGAAGCAGCCGGAGACGTAGACGTGTTGCTGCTGGATAAGACCGGAACTATAACGCTTGGAGATAGACAGGCAACCGAATTCATTCCTTCCCCAGGCGTTACCGTCCAGGAGCTTGCCGATACGGCCCAATGGGCCTCCCTGGCGGATGAGACACCGGAAGGCCGCAGCATTGTGGTCCTCGCCAAAGAATACGGGCTTCGAGGGAGGTCTCTCTCTGAGACTACTGATGCGAAGTTCATCCCGTTTACCGCCCAAACCAGAATGAGCGGGGTGGACATCAACGGGAGGCGGATTCGCAAAGGCGCCCCTGATGTGATGAAGGATTTCGTCGGAGGCATGTATCCCCCTGAAGTTCAGGAATCTATTGACGGCATTTCGCGTCAAGGGGGTACGCCGATTACCGTGGCTGCTGACGAACGCGTCATTGGGGTGGTTCATCTTAAGGACATTGTCAAAGGCGGCTTGAAAGATCGATTCGAGCGACTCCGAGAGATGGGAATCAAAGTAGTTATGATCACCGGCGATAATCGGCTCACTGCTGCAGCAATTGCGAAGGAAGCTGGAATTGATTTCTTTTTGGCCGAAGCCAGGCCCGAAGACAAATTGGCCCTTATCCGAAAGGAGCAGGCGAGCGGTCTGCTTGTTGCCATGACCGGTGACGGAACCAATGATGCCCCAGCCCTGGCCCAAGCCGATGTAGGCGTGGCCATGAACACCGGAACGCAGGCTGCCAAGGAAGCCGGAAACATGGTGGACTTGGATTCCAACCCCACCAAGCTCATAGAGATCGTGGAAATCGGCAAGCAACTTCTCATGACTCGAGGAGCACTCACTACCTTTAGCGTGGCTAATGATGTGGCTAAGTACTTTGCCATCATCCCCGCACTCTTGATAGGCGTTTTCCCGGTGATAGCTCCATTGAACGTTATGGGACTCCACTCCCCTGAAAGCGCCATCCTGAGTGCGGTAATCTTCAACGCACTCATAATCGTCGCGCTGATACCGCTGGCCTTGAAAGGCGTCCGCTTCAGACCTTTGAAAGCGGTCGTACTCTTGCGGCGCAACCTCCTCATATATGGAGTTGGCGGCTTGGCAGCACCGTTTATCGGGATAAAACTCATAGATCTGTTGGTGTCTGCTCTGAAGCTAGTCTAGGAAAGGAAAACAGCTATGAAAACGATTGCGGAGGAACTCCGCACTTCAATAATCGCGATTCTGAGCTTGGTCATTCTGCTGTGCTGCGTCTATCCAGTGGTGGTGTGGGCGATGGCCCAGGGGCTGTTTCCGTACCAAGCCAATGGATCATTGATTACGCTGGACGGAAAAGTTGTTGGGTCCGGTCTTCTTGCGCAAGGATTCGCGGATTCAAAGTACTTTCATCCACGTCCTTCGTCTGCGGGCGAGGGGTACGATGCAGCGAATTCCGGAGGCAGCAACCTGGGGCCTACCTCAGAGAAATTAATTGATGTGGTAGCCCGGAGGATAGCCGATTTTCGTACAAAGAACGGTTTGGCCTCGGATGCTCTCGTGCCGGCGGACGCCGTGACGGCTTCGGCAAGCGGCCTGGACCCGCATATCAGTGTCGGAAACGCTCTGATCCAGGCCCATCGAGTCGCCAAGGCCCGAGGGTTGAGCGAAGAGGCAATCAAGACCATGATCGAGGTTCACACTGAGGGCCGGGACCTCGGCATCCTCGGAGAAGAGCGCGTCAATGTTCTCAAGCTCAATCTGGCGCTGGACGGCAAACTGTGAAAGACAATGCCTTCCTTCAACGCAGAGCTGATTCCTTCCTTCGCATGATCCGCCGCGCTCAACGGGGGAGACTAAAAATCTATCTCGGGTACGGAGCGGGGGTTGGAAAGACCTATCAAATGCTTCTGGAAGGGCATCAGCTCAAGGCCGAAGGCATCGACGCTGTCGTCGGGCTGGTGGAGACTCACGGCCGCGTCGATACGGCAAAGCTGGTGGAAGGCCTGGAAGTTGTTCCCCGGCGTCGTGAGGAGTATCGAGGCGTGATACTCGAAGAAATGGACGTTGATGCCGTCCTGGATCGGAAGCCGCAAGTGGCTCTCATTGACGAACTGGCCCACACCAATGCCCCGGGGAGTCGAAACCCGAAACGCTATCAGGACGTCCAGGACATCCTGGCCTCGGGTATTCACGTGATCACCACGTTGAACATTCAGCATATTGAAAGTCTTTACGACACTGTTGAAAAGGAAGTGCACGTCAAGGTGAGAGAGCGCCTTCCGGACACTGTCATTGCTGAGGCGGACGAGATCGTGAACGTGGACTTGACTCCTGAAGATCTTCAGAAACGCCTAAAGGAGGGTAAGATTTACCCCCCGGATCGTATCCAGACCGCACTCGCCAATTTTTTCCGTGATTCAAACCTGGAAACCCTCCGCGAACTCACGCTGAGAGAACTTGCAGCTCAGATCGATATGCGGAGACGTGAACAAGTGACGGAAGAAGAGACTGCGACTCCCGATCAGGTGATGGTCTGTCTGAGTTCTCGGGGACCCAACAGTGAGACGCTGCTTCGCTATGCCTCTCGTTTGGCAGGCAGGCTTAATCGCAATTGGTATGCTGTGTACGTTCAGACCTCTTCCGAAGCCCCGACAGTAGTGGACTCCCAAACTCAGCGTATTCTTTCGGGAACTCTCACGCTTGCGAAACAATTAGGCGCTATAGTGTTCACTTACAAGGGCGAAGACATTCCGGATACGATTCTGCGTTTTGCGAAAGAATACAGAGTCGGCCACATCGTAATTGGTAGTCCTGGCCCTGTCCCCTTCTTGAAAAGACTTCAGGGACGCAAGAACGTCGTTGAACAGCTCATTGATAAAGCCAGAGGAATGACTGTCGTTGTCCTGGACACTCGCGGGTACGAAAAAGCCGTCGACGAGAGAGAGCCGGAACCTGCGAGCGGCCTCGCTGCGCAAATTTCAGCGGCCGGCTCGGTTCATCATCCAGCCCTGATTGATCTGCTTTCAAGCCGCAGGATTGTCGTCTGGGATCAGCCGGTTCCCAAGGAGGTCGTAGTCCGGTCATTGCTGGAATCAGCCAACGACAACGGAATAGGCGATTACGATACGATCTTGATCGAACTCCTCAAACGAGAGCAGAGTTCTTCAACCTTTTTCAATGAGGGCGTAGCCTTTCCCCACATACGCCTTGAAGGGCTCAAAGCACCCATAATCTCTATGGGAATAGCGAAGCAAGGAGTGTCAGATGTTGCCACTGACCAACCAGTAAAACTGGTCTTTTTGATTCTATGCCCAAAGGATGCTCCGGATCTGCAGGTTCGTTTGCTGGCCCTGGTAAGTCGCGCAGCTCAGAACAGAAATCTGCTTCAAGACCTGCTTGCTGCAACGAACGGGGAGCACGCCTTTGCGGCAGTGCGTCGCTGGGAGACGCCAAGCGATCGATGAAGACTGGCATGCATTTTTCGATTATTCTTCGCCCAAGTCGTACCCGAGTGACTTCATATAATGCTTCAAAGAATACCGAGAAATCCCCAGCAGCTTCGCTGCTTTCTGTCGGCTGCCACTGCTTGTCCGCAACGCTTGATTAATAAAGAAGCGCTTCATTTCCCTCGTGATTTCATTCAACGATCGTTCACTGGGGAAGGACGCGGAAAAAGAAGCGCTCTTGCCTTCAGGAATCGAGCTTTCACCAGTCTGAAAACCAAGTGAGGCAACATTCACTTTTTTCCCGTGTGAGAGTATCAAGGCTCTCTCCAAAACGTTGCGTAATTCTCTCACATTTCCCGGCCAATCATAGTCCGTAAGAACCTGCATTGCCAACGGATCAACAACAGGATCTTCCGTGAGCTGTAAGTCACGTCGAAGTCGCATTAGTAGTTCCCTTACAAGCAGAGGTATGTCTTCCCGTCGCTCCCTGAGCGGAGGAACCTCGATTCTCATCACGTTGATTCGGAAAAAGAGGTCCATCCTGAAACGGCCATCCTCAGTCTCTTTTTCCAGGTTCCGGTTAGTGGCTGCAACAATCCGCACGTTGACTGAGATCTCTTTTTCACCACCTACTCGGGTGAACTTCCTCGTATCCAAAAACGTCAGAAGCTTTGCCTGTAACTGAAGGGATAATTCTCCGATCTCATTTAACAGTAGAGTTCCACCTTCCGCCAGCTCGAGCATTCCTCGTTTTCGCCCCACAGCTCCGGTGAAGGACCCTTTTTCGTGACCGAAAAGCTCAGATTCTGCAAGGTGCGCGGTCAGGGCAGCGCAGTTGAGGGAAAAATACGGCCGATTGGCTCTGTCAGAGCGATCATGTATAAACTTGGCCAAATAATCCTTTCCGCTGCCGCTCTCGCCGGTAAGGAGCACCGTGATGTCTCTCTTGGAGGCCAAGGTTGCTGTCTTCAGGGTGAGTTGCATCGTTTTTGAGGGATAGTCCTCCATCACTTCAGTACGAGCTTCAATTCTCTTGCGGTCGGTAATATCGCGAGAAATGCCCAAGATGCCGACAATCGAACCTGAATCATCTCTGAGAGGGACTCGGGTCGTCAGTAGAACCATGGGTACCCCATTGACTACTCGCAAATGTTCTTCCTGTACTGACTCTCCCTTCAAGACTCGTTCATCGAGCTCTTGTACGTGAAGGGCTTCGTCCGGAGAAAGTAAGTGGTCGCATTGGGAGCCAATAAGCTGCGAAGCCGGAACCCCAACGAATCTTTCCGAGGACGGGTTTGCATCGATGCAGTTTAACGCCCGATCTTTTATGAAAATGAAGTCTTCGGCCTCCTGAAAGACTGCTCTAAAACGTTGTTCGCTGAGACGCAATGCCTCTTCGGCGAGCTTGCGAGGAGTAATATCCCGGAAAGTTCCTGCCATGCGCAAAGGATTACTTTGCTCATCCCTTTCGACGACTTTGCCGCGCACAAGGGTCCATCTCCATTCGCCTGACGCGGTACGAAGTCTCTGTTCTGAATCGAACACGGGAGCGAGGCCTTCAAAATGCTCTCGCAGCGCTCTCATCGCCAACGGTGCGTCATCCGGATGTACTATTTCTTGCCAGAAACGAAAACTCGGTTCGATTCCATCCAATGAATATCCAAGGGTCGCTGAAGCTTGTTCTCCCACAACTATCGCATCTGATTGAATGCTCCAGTCCCACCAGAGCAGGTCGGCCCCCGTCAGAGCCAATTCCAGCCGCTGTTGAGCCTCGCGCAATGCTTCCTCTGCCCTTCTTCTGTCGGACACATCAGAAATGGCGGAGATGACTCTCCTGGAAGGGTCCGATGGATCGACGGCCTTGAACCTGACATGTCCGTAGAAGATAGACCCATCTTTGCGGCGAAACGTTGCATCAGAGCTGGTGATCCCTCCTGTCTCCAGACTTTCGTATAGTAGCCCCCCTACACGCTCATATTCTTCCTCGGATTGGTAGAGTATATCCGTTCGCCTGCCTACGAATTCCTTCTCATCTTGAAATCCGAACATCGTCATCCAAGATTCATTTGCCCACCTTATTATTCTATTCTCAGTCAATCCTATGCCAACCGGAGATGTGGCCAGTATGTCCCGTAGCATCGCTTCATTTCGGCATAGTGCATTTTCCGCTTTCTTGCGCTCGGCTATTTCTTGTTTCAATTGTTCGTTTGCAACAAATAATTCGGTCGTCCGCTCCTGAACTTTTCGTTCGAGTCCCTCAGATGCCTTACGCAAATCAGTCTCCTGCTTCTTGCGCATTATTTCGATTGCAGCGAGATTTCCCAAAAGTGACAGCGTGTCCAAATCCGATTTCGAAAAACAGGTGCGAGAGCGGTTGAATCCGTACAATACTCCCAGGCTCGTCTTACCAATTTTGATCGGAACGGCAAGTCCCGATATAAGACCCTCGCCACGCACAATATCTTGGACCTGCGACTCAACCTCGAGAAAGTAATCTTCAACGATGAATCCCATACCGGTCGTCGCCACCTTCCCTCCGAGACCTTCACCGAAAGGAAGCCTTAATTTCTTAAACGCTTCAGTTTTGATTCCCGAGAGCGTATGCATGTAGACTTCCTTGGCCGTTTCATCACAAAGTGCAAGATAAGCGGTATCAGCACCCAGGAGATTCCGTGCCTGTTCCACTACCATCATCAACGTCTCATCAAGTTCGAGATCGGACGTCATGCCGACTGCCAGTTCATAGAGGGCGTGAAACTTGGTCAACTCCTTTCCCAGAGCCGCCTCTGATTCAACCTGTTGCGTCACGTCCAACGCAGTTCCAAGAACAGCTGGAGCCCCTTGATAATCCATTCGTGAACCGTGGACTTCCAGGTACACCACTTCGCCATTCTTCTTTGCTCCTCTGAATCGGTAACATGAGGCGTCAATCTCGCCGGAAAGCCTCTTTCTGAGATTATCTTCCACCAGAGGCCAATCTTCTGGAATTACGAGTCTCTTGATTTCAAATTGATTCATCAATTCATCCAAAGTGTATCCCGACAATTGAGAAACCTTTGGATTCACGTATTTGAAAATGCCACACTGAACCAGGTAAACTCCCATATCCGAATTCTCGATGAGATTCTTGAACATCGCCGCGCAATCATCGCGGCCCTTCAAAAGCCATTCGTGTTGACTCTTCCACGCTTCAAGTTCGGCCGCTCTGTCCTGAGCGCGCTGTTCGTCATTTTGGGGCTTCTTAGGCATTTCAAATACTCCTGATTGCTAAAACACCAAATAGTGGTCTAATCCTTACTTACAGGAACCTGACGTGGCATCGCTTCGCTTAACCCGTCTCTGCAAATACAGCCAAGTTTGCCAGAATGGCGTCACCCCTGATATGATTATCCGCTTTGAAAAAGTATAGTTGCAATTGCCTACGCAAAGAGTAGGTAATTAATATACTGTGGCGTCTGCTTTTCGTCAACACCTGGCGTCAACGCTGCAAGCGCTTGTATCAGTTGGCAAGAATAATGTCCGACTGCGCATGAAGACCTCTCACCCATAGCCTAGATCAATGCCACGTGACCATCTTTGGCCGGCACAGGATTAAAAACGACTGATCCCCCGTTATCTACTATATGCGGCGGACACAGTTGAGGGACAGTGTGTCGCGCACTGCGCAAAGGGATTTGTCGGCAAACCATTCGGATTCGAGAAACCGTAGAGGCATTTCGTAGGCCTCCGGGTCATGTCCGGTCGCACAACGCAGTAAGTGCAATTCGAGGCATTTGAACGACAAGCGGAGTAAGAGCGATCCATCAGTAGTTGTACCAAGTTCCGACAGGGCGTTGCCTCGTGTCTTCGGGAAGTTGACGCAAGCCTACGGGCAATTGAGGGATTGGAGAGATGCTCCTCACGTCAATGTTGCACCTTCGCAGTATCTGGTTTGCATCAGCAGGATGTTTCCTGACCATTCTCAAGAATTCGTCTCTGGTGGGTATTGATCGAAAGCACTGAGATTCCGGAAGCGCAATCTGCGGACCTCGCCCCATGAGCTGCCGAAGAATCTGAACCTTCTGCGACTCGACGTCGGATCCATCTGATTCTGCGTGAGGGCGGGTTTTCGCAAGTTTCTTGAGGCGGGGCAATATTTCGGATGCGGGGGGAGCCTCTATCGGATACTGGCGATTCATAACCGCTTTGTCCGAGGAAACCGGGAGCGAGTCAGCGGTTCGCTCCGTCTCGCCATCGGCCCCGCACTCGATAGCAAGAAGCGCCAAAAGCATCATAGTCAATATGGGGAGAGCCCGAGCAGGATTCATTGCGTTCACCGGTCAGCTTAGTCCCATATAATAACATAGTACAATTGTAACCCTTTTTACTGATTAATCAACTGGACTCAGTTTCAGTCACACCAACAAACCTGTGCAGTAAAACCCGGAAGCAAATTATACGAATGTCCCTTCATACGACGAATTCCGGCCACCAATACAGGATCACTTGCGATCGCAAAAACCTGTTGTCTCAAAGTTGTGCGGTTTTCATGGCCAGCATGATAGCGTCCCCGACCGCCGGAGCCAGCAGATAATGTCTCTTTCCGCGCCATCGAAAACTCGAACCAGCGATCTCAGAGGTGAACAGCAGACCGCTCAAACTGGGCTCGTCTCTTGAATGTCCGGCCGAGGCCGCGATGTATCATGTTCGGGGTTACTCAAACCATTTCGCTTTCAAATATGTAAAATCGGGGAGGCACTTCTGGTAAGAAGCGCCTCCCCGATTCAGTCTCGTTTGAACGCGATTGCCTGTCTTGGCCAATCTCATGGACACC